>NZ_JAEIMH010000049.1:43889-61686 GCF_016464295.1 Streptomyces sp. N35
AGGGGCTGCGCCCCCGGTTTCGGGAAGGGGCGGGTAGGGGAAATCAGCCCGCCGCAGGCGCCCCCACCCGCACCCGACAACGCACGCACACCGGCACAGGCATCCGCACACGCACCCGCACCCGCACCCGCACCCGCCTCAACCGAACTCGTGCCCCGCCGACCAGTGGAACAGGGTCATCCCCACACTGGTCGCCAGGTTGTAGCTGGACACCTGCGACCGCATCGGCAGAGACACCAAGTGGTCCGCACGGTCCCGCAGTTCGGGCGAGAGCCCACCGCGCTCCGACCCGAAGGCGAGCAACGCATCGTCGGGCAGCACGTACGAGCGGATGTCCTTGCCCTCAGGATCGAGGGCGAACAACGGACCAGCCGGCAGCTCCGGGACGCTCAACCGCTCGACCGCCGTGGCGAAGTGCAGCCCCGCCGCTCCCCGTACAACCGTGGAGTGCCACGGATCCAACGGCCCCGTCGTGACCACCCCGGTCGCCCCGAACCCGGCGGCGAGACGGATCACGGCCCCCGCGTTGCCGAGGTTGCGCGGCTGATCGAGCACAACGACCGGCGCACGGCGCGCGGTGTCGGACAGCGCCGCGAGCCGCGCGGTACGGGAGGGCCGTACCGCCAGCGCCGCGATCCGCGTCGGATGCAGCCGTGGCACGAGCGTGCGCAGCACGTCATCGGGTACGTCGACGGCCCGCGCGGCCAGCGCCCCGGCGACATCCGGGGCGAGGTCCGCGGCGAGATCGAGGACGCCCTGCCGGTCCGACGTGAGCACGAGCGGAATCTCCGCGCCGAAGCGCAGAGCGTGCTTCAGGGCGTGAAAGCCGTCGAGGAGCACGCAGTCGTCGGCGTGGGTACGCCATCGTCGTACGACATCCGTGTTCTCCGTACCGGCCTTGCCCGCGCTCATGGCGTGCAGCCTACGCGCGCGTGTGCCCGGCCTACGCGCGCGCGTGCTCGACGCTTTCCGGCTCCCGCTCCGCCCGGAGGTGGTCCTCCTCGTCCACGCGCTGCGCGGGCAGTTCCGCCCCCCGCCGGGGCAGCACCCGGTCCCGTACCCGCGTAGCGACACGTTCGAGCCGGCGCAGGAAGGTGGTCGGCAGGAAGACCGCGTCCGCGGCAATCATCGCAAGCGAGAAGAACGGCAGCCCGAGAATCACCGCGATCACCGCATGCTCGGTGATCATCGCGGCGAGCAGCACGTTCTTCACGCGCCGGTTGAAGAGCGTGAAGGGGAAGGCGACCTGGACCGCGACCGTGCCGTAGGTGATCAGAAGCAGCGGCAGGGCGAACGACGAGAGCAGCTCGGAGAGAGCCGGCCAGGGCGAGAAGTAGTCGAGGTGCAGCGGGTAGTGCACCGCCGTGCCGTCCTGCCAGCGGCCACCCTGGATCTTGTACCAGCCGGCCGTGGCATAGATCAGACAGGCCTCGGCCATGATCACGACCAGCGCCGTGTTGTGCAGCAGATTGCGGACGACGTCCGCCAGGATCCGCGGCTGCTCGCTCCCGTACCGCCTGACGCACCAGCTCAGGGCGGTCCCGAGCCAGACACCCCACAACAGGTACGGCACGATCGGCAGATTCCAGGGAAGCTCCGTCTCCCAGTCGAACTTGCCGGTGAACGTGCCGAAGAGCAGCAGCCCGCCGAGCACCGTCCACAGAAGAGGACCGACCCGGTCGTCCCCCTCGGGCCTGCGGACCGCACGCCGTGCGTCGAGGGACCAGACCCGGCCGCACTGCGTGAAGACCAGGTAGATCGCCATCAGATGGATGACGTTGTCGCCGCCGTCGCCCATGAACACGCTGCGGTTCTGCAGCGACAGCACCCCGACCATGAAAAGCACGGACATCGTCCGGGTCCGCCACCCCACCAGGAGCAGGGCGCTGGACAGCACGGCCAGGAGGTAGACGAACTCGAACCAGCCGCGTCCGTCGTCCCACATCAGCACGGTGAAGGCACGGTTGTCCGCGATCAGCTGCTGCGCCATGTCCCAGCCCCAGGGCCCCTCGGGACCGTAGAGCTCATGGCGGTGCGGGAACTCGCGCAGCAGGAAGAGCAGCCAGGTCAGCGAGAAGCCGATCCGGATGACGGCGCTCTGATACGGACCCAGTGCGGCGCCCGTGACCCGCAGCACACCGTTGGCCACGGACTGATCGAAGCGACGCTTCGCCAGGGGCGGCTCGTAACTGCTGCTCATTGGCCGCTCATGGCTGCCGCTCATCGGCCGCTCGTCGCTTCTCCTGATCGGCCGCTCATGGCTGCTCATCGGTCGCTCACCTCACGGTCGCGGGACGTGATCGTCCACCAGGGCAGCTCACGGAAGGACGGCTTCGAGTCGACCTTCTCCGCGCTCCACTTGGGCGGCTGCACATTGGTCGTGGAGGAGCGCAGCTGAATGCGCTCGACGGTGCCGCCGAGCGGTTCGCGGTCGAAGCGGAGCAGTGCGATCCGGCGGAGGTAGCGCTCGGAGAGGTCGCCGCGCAGACCGTTGGAGACGTTCTCGCTGGTGTGCGAGCCGTTGTAGAAGTCCCAGGCGCGGCGCAGTTCGTTCTGCTGCGTGTGGCTGGGCAGCAGATTGCCGTCGATCGCGGCGCCGTCCTGTGCGGAGAGGTTGATCCAGCCGGTCGTACGCAGATGCCCGCCCTCCATGCGCACCGTGGCGCGGGCGTGCACGGCGACGTTCTGCTGCAGCGGGTTGGGGGCGAACAGCTTCCAGTTCTGCTCGAACTCCGGGTAGATCCACCCGTCCACCGCTTCCCCGTACTCCCTGGAAGCACTGTTGGACGGGGCCACGTGCAGGAACACCATGCCGAGATGCACCGCACCGACCACCGCGACCACGGCGAGCACCAGGGCGGCGGCCAGCTGGTAGGGGAGGGTGAGGGCGGTGAGCCCACCGGACGCACCGGACAGACCCCTCCCTCCCGGGGGCCGAGCCCCTTTGAGACTATCGGCCCCCACTGACAACGCCGGGTCGGCCAACTCCGCGTCCACCAGATCCACGCCCCCCGACGACGAGCCCCTCAACGCCGGGTCCACCTCGGGCAACGCCTGGTCCACCTCAGGCCTGGGCGGCGACACCTCAGACCTGACCGGCACCACCTCAGACCTGGCCGGCGCTTCCTCGGACCTGACCGGCGGACGGACTCCCGGGCCGCGTTCGGTCCTGTCGGACGCCGACGGACCCTCCGCCGCTGCGGGCGAAGCCGCAGTCCCCGGACCCTCCGCCCCCGCGAACGAAGCCGCAGTTCCCGGCCCCTCCGCCCCCGCGAACGAAGCCGCAGTTCCCGGACCCTCCGCTGCGGGCGGAGCCGCGGTTTCGGACCCCGGACCCGCGCCCGTGTCCTCGTCGTACGCGTCCATTCCGCCCCGATCCCCATCCGCCTGCTGCCGCTACGGGTCGGAACGGTACTCAGCGTCGGTCGCCACGCACAGCTCTCGTGACGTTATCCACAGGGTTGACACCCTACGGCCGCCGGTCCCACCATGGAAACCAAGCGAACCGAACGATCGGTCGGTAGATTGATCAAGGCGACCGCGAAGACGCGGGCAGGCCGGGGATCGAGTGCCGAGGCAAGGGGGCCGGGCATGGCGACGGTGACAGACGCTGGTCAGACGGCGGTGGACGCTGCCCGTACGGCGGTGTTCGACGCCGCCGTGGCCGCCGACGAGCGGATCGAGCCGCGGGACTGGATGCCCGACGCGTATCGCGCGACGCTGGTGCGCCAGATCGCGCAGCACGCGCACTCCGAGATCATCGGCATGCAGCCGGAGGCCAACTGGATCACGCGCGCGCCCTCACTGCGCCGCAAGGCGATCCTGATCGCCAAGGTCCAGGACGAGGCGGGACACGGGCTGTATCTGTACAGCGCCGCCGAAACCCTCGGCACCAGCCGCGAAGAGCTCCTCGACAAGCTGCACGCGGGCCGCCAGAAGTACTCCTCGATCTTCAACTACCCCACCTTGACCTGGGCCGACGTCGGCGCGATCGGCTGGCTCGTGGACGGTGCGGCGATCACCAACCAGGTGCCGATCTGCCGCTGTTCCTACGGGCCGTACGCCCGCGCGATGGTGCGGATCTGCAAGGAGGAGTCCTTCCATCAGCGCCAGGGCTTCGAGCTGCTGCTGACTCTCAGCCGCGGCACCGAGGCACAGCACGCGATGGCGCAGGACGCGGTGAACCGCTGGTGGTGGCCGTCGCTGATGATGTTCGGCCCGCCGGACGACGAGTCCTCGCACTCCGCGCAGTCCATGGCCTGGAAGATCAAGCGCCACTCCAACGACGAGCTACGCCAGCGCTTCGTCGACATCGCCGTCCCGCAGGCGGAAGCGCTCGGACTCACCCTCCCTGACCCGGACTTGAGGTGGAACGAGGAGCGGGGGCAGCACGACTTCGGGGCCATCGACTGGAGCGAGTTCTGGGACGTCCTCAAGGGCAATGGTCCGTGCAACGAGCAGCGGATCACCCAGCGCCGCACCGCCCATGAGGAAGGCGCCTGGGTACGGGACGCGGCGGCCGCACACGCCGCGAAGCACACCACGGCACGCAGCGCACAGAACGAGCAGGAGGCAACGGCATGAGCGGCGACTGGCCCTTGTGGGAGGTGTTCGTACGTTCGCGGCGCGGGCTCTCGCACACCCACGCCGGCAGCCTGCACGCACCGGATGCGGAGCTTGCCCTGCGCAATGCCCGCGATCTGTACACGCGGCGCAGCGAAGGCATCTCGATCTGGGTGGTCCCGTCCACCGCGATCACCGCTTCGTCGCCGGACGAGAAGGACCCGTTCTTCGAGCCGTCCGCCGACAAGCCGTACCGGCACCCGACGTTCTACGAGATCCCGGACGGGGTGAAGCACCTGTGAGCGCACCTTTGACCGCACCTGTGAGCGCGCCCGTGACCGCACCCGTGGACACCACCGCACCTCTCACCGCCGTTCTCGCGCTCGGCGACGACGCCTTGGTGCTCTCCCACCGGCTCGCCCAGTGGGCCGGCCACGCGCCGGTGCTGGAGGAGGAGGTGGCGCTCGCCAATATCGCCCTCGACCTGCTCGGCCAGGCCCGGGTGCTGCTCTCGATGGCCGGTGACGAGGACGAACTGGCGTATCTCCGCGAGGAGCGCGCCTTCCGCAACCTCCAGCTGGTCGAGCAGCCGAACGGCGACTTCGCCCACACCATCGTCCGCCAGCTCCTCTTCTCCACCTACCAGCGTTTCCTGTACGAGGCGTTGGCCGGCGACCAGGTCTTCGGGCCGCTCGCCGCCAAGGCGGTCAAGGAGGTGGCGTACCACCAGGACCACGCCGAGCAGTGGACGCTCCGCCTCGGCGACGGCACGGACGAGAGCCAGGCGCGGATGCAGCGCGGGCTCGATGCTCTGTGGCGCTACACCGGGGAGATGTTCCGTCCGGTCGACGGCCTGGAGTCGGTCGACTGGCAGAAGCTGGAGGCCCGTTGGCTCTCCTCGGTCACCGCCGTGATCGAGCGCGCCACCCTGCGGGTACCGGAAGGTCCGCGCACCGGGGCATGGACCGCGGGCGCGGGACGCGAAGGGCTGCACACGGAGCCGTTCGGGCGGATGCTCGCCGAGATGCAGCATCTGCACCGCAGCCACCCGGGGGCGTCGTGGTGACCGCCGAACGCACCCGCGAGCGCACCCCCCTCGAGCAGCGGCTCTGGGAGCTCGCGGGAGCCGTGCCCGACCCCGAGCTGCCGATGGTCACCCTGGCCGACCTCGGGATACTGCGCGATCTGCGGATGTTCGGCCCCGGCGAGGTCCGTGTCGAGATCACCCCCACGTACACCGGCTGCCCCGCCGTCGAAGCGATGTCCTGCGACATCGAGGACGTGCTGCGCGCCGAGGGCCTGCCCGAGGTGACCGTACGGACCGTGCTCGCACCGGCCTGGTCCACCGCCGACATCACCGCGGAGGGCCGCCGCAAGCTCGCCGCGTCGGGCATCGCCCCACCCCGGCCGCAGCCGGCGGACGGTCCGATACCGCTGACGCTCGCCGTGCGCTGCCCGCACTGCGGCTCCATCGATACGGAGCTGCTCAGCCGTTTCTCGTCCACCGCGTGCAAGGCGCTGCGGCGGTGCGTGAGCTGCCGTGAACCGTTCGACCACTTCAAGGAGTTGTGATGGGGGCCCCTGCCAAGTCCCGGTTCCACGCTCTGCGCGTGACCGCGGTCGACCGGCTCACCGACGACTCCGTGGCCCTGACCTTCGCCGTGCCGCCGGAGCTCCGCGCGGAGTACCGCTATGCGCCGGGCCAGCATCTGGCGATACGGCGCCATGCGGAGGGTGCCGAGATCCGTCGTACGTACTCGGTGTGCTCACCCGTGCTCGGGGCGGACGGTCCCGCCGAGGTGCGCGTGGGCGTACGCCTGGTCGAGGGCGGCGAGTTCTCCACGTACGCGCACAAGGAGATCGCCATCGGTGACACGCTCGACGTGATGACCCCCGCGGGCCGGTTCACGCTGGAGCCGCGGCCGGGGCACTTCGCCGCGGTCGTCGGCGGCAGCGGCATCACACCGGTGCTGTCCATCGCCGCCACGCTTCTCGCGCGGGAGCCGGAGGCTCGTTTCTGTCTGATACGGAGTGATCGCAGCGCTGCCTCGACGATGTTCCTGGAGGAGGTGGCCGACCTCAAGGACCGTTATCCACAGCGCTTCCAGCTGGTCACCGTGTTGTCGCGGGAGGAGCAGCAGGCGGGCCTCCCGTCGGGCCGGCTCGACGAGGAGCGGCTGACCGGGCTGCTCCCTGCGCTGCTGCCCGTCGAGCGGATCGACGGATGGTTTCTGTGCGGACCCTTCGGCCTGGTGCAGGGCGCCGAGCGCGCGCTGCGGGGGCTCGGGGTGGAGCGGGCTCGGATCCACGAGGAGATCTTCCATGTGGACTCCGGCACGGCCCCGGCAACCTCGCAGGCGCCCGTCGTGGCACACAGCCGGGTGACGGCGCAGCTCGACGGACGGTCTGGGAACTGGCCGGTCCAGGACGGCGAGTCCCTTCTGGAGACCGTCCTGCGCAACCGTCCGGACGCTCCGTATGCCTGCAAGGGCGGGGTCTGCGGCACCTGCCGCGCTTTCCTGGTCTCCGGTGAGGTGCGGATGGACCGCAACTATGCGCTGGAGCCGGAGGAGACGGACGCGGGCTATGTCCTGGCCTGCCAGTCCCATCCAGCCACGGAGCAGGTGGAGTTGGACTTCGACCGCTGAGGCACCCGGCCGAGCCCTGCCATGGCCGGGCGGGCCCTGCCATGGCCGGGTGGGCCGTCCCATCGCGGCGGACCGTCCCATCGCGGCG
Source organism: Streptomyces sp. N35 (assembly GCF_016464295.1). NCBI lineage: Bacteria > Bacillati > Actinomycetota > Actinomycetes > Kitasatosporales > Streptomycetaceae > Streptomyces > Streptomyces sp. N35. The sequence goes on from NZ_JAEIMH010000049.1 coordinate 51,189, forward strand.
GACCGTCCCATCGCGGCGGGGTGATCCCATCGTGGCGGGGTGATCCCATCGTGGCGGGGCCATCCCGTCTCGGTGTGCGATCCCGCCCCGGTGTGCGATCCCGCCCGGGCGGAGCCATTCCAATCCGCTAGAACCTGTTCTATCTTGACGGTCCGTCAGATGGCGGTGCCCGTATTGCCGGGCGCCGCCGGACAGAGCCGGCGCGCACGGGAGGACAGGCAGTGGACTTCGACTTCACCGAAGAGCAGCAGGCGGCCGTCGAGGCGGCCAAGGCGGTCTTCGCCGGCGTGGACGTGGACGCGGTGCCGAGTCCGGCCCTGACCCCCGGAGCCGTCGCCGACGATTTCGACCGCGCGCTGTGGGCCAAGCTCGCCGAGGCGGACGTGCTGAGTCTGCTGCTCTCGGACGAGTACGACGGGGCGGGCCTCGACGCCATCGCCCTCTGCCTCGTCCTGCGCGAGTCGGCGAAGGTACTGGCCCGCGTACCGCTTCTGGAGTCCAGCGCGGCCGCCAAGACCCTTGAGACATACGGAAGTTCCGAGGCCAAGGCTCGGATCCTGCCGGGCGTGGCCGGCGGCACCACGGTCCTCACCGTCGCCGCCAACGGCCGCACCGGCCACGACGGTGCCGAACTCGCCGTCTCCGCACGCCCCGACGGCGCCGACTGGGTGCTCGACGGACTGCAGACCGGGGTGCCCTGGGCGCAGACCGCGGACTACACGGTCGTCCCCGCGCACACCGCCGACGGCAGCACCCTGCTCGCACTCGTGCCCCGGGTCCAGGACGGGCTCACGCTCGCCGACCAGTTCTCCACTTCGGGCGAACGTTTCGCCGAACTCCGCCTGGAGTCCGTACGGATCGCCGCCACCGACGTCATCGACGCCGACGGCGCCTGGGAGTCCCTGCACCAGCTGCTCGCCACCGGAACGTGTGCGCTCGCACTCGGTCTCGGCGAGGGCGTGCTGGGCATGACCAGCGAATACACCAGCAAGCGGGAGCAGTTCGGGCACCCGGTGGCCACGTTCCAGGCGGTGGCTGTGCAGGCCGCGGACCGCTTCATCGATCTGCGCGCCATGGAGGTCACCCTCTGGCAGGCGGCCTGGCGTATCTCCACGGGCGCGGGCGGTGCGCTGCCGGCCGCGGGCGATATCGCGGTGGCGAAGATCTGGGCCTCGGAAGGCGTCCGCAGGGTCGTACAGACCGCACAGCATCTGCACGGCGGCTTCGGCGCCGACACCGATTACGCACTGCACCGCTATCACGCCTGGGCCAAGCAGCTGGAGCTGTCACTCGGGCCGGCCGCGGCCCACGAGGAGGCCCTCGGCGAGCTCCTTGCCACGCACACGCTGGCCTGAGCATGCCGAAGCCGGGCACCCGCTCGCAGGTGCCCGGCCTGTGCATCCGGGCTCAGACGACGAAGCCCTGCTGCCCCTTGTCGTCCACGACGGAGCGGCCGGCCATGTGCCAGGACTCCATACCGCCGGCGACGTTCACCGCGTCGATGCCCTGCTGCACGAGGTACATCGTGACCTGGGCGGAACGTCCGCCGGAGCGGCAGATGACGTTCACCTTGCCGTCCTGCGGCGCCGCCTCGGTCAACTCGCCGTAGCGGGCGACGAATTCACTCATGGGGATATGCAGCGCGTGCGGGGCGTGGCCCGCCTGCCACTCGTCGTCCTCACGGACGTCCACCAGGAAGTCGCTGTCGTTCAGCGCGTCGACGCCGACCGTGGGCACACCAGAACCGAAAACCATGCCCCGACGCTACCCGACCACGCGCCTGCCCCGTTCCCGGCGTCGGCCCGGCCGCAGCCACCCCGCTTCGGCCCGGCCGCAGCCACCCACCGCATCAGCCGGCCGCAGCTGTCCGGCCGCCGCCGTCCGTATCGGCTACTGCGCGAGTGACGCCAGCTCCGCCTCGCGCTCGCCGACCTGCGCGATCAGCTGCTCGGCGATCTGCTCGAGCAGGCGGTCCGGGTCGTCGGGCGCCATCCGCAGCATGGACCCGATCGGGCCCTCCTCCAGATCGCGTGCGACCACGGACAGGAGCTCCTTGCGCCGTGCGAGCCATTCGAGGCGCGCGTACAGCTCCTCGCTCTCACTGGGCTGCTGCTCGGGCGGTACGGGACCGGCCGCCCACTCCTCGGTGAGCTCGCGAAGCAGCGGCTCGTCGCCTCGGGCGTAGGCGGCATTGGCCCGGGCGATGAACTCGTCACGCCGGGCGCGCTCCTTGTCGTCCTGAGCCAGATCGGGGTGGGCCTTGCGTACGAGGTCGCGGTAGAGCTTGCGGGCCTCGTCGCTGGGCCGCACCCGCTCGGGCGCGCGCACCGGCTGGTCGTTGAGCATCGCGGCGGCCTCGGGGGAGAGGCCGTCGGAGTCGATCCACTCGTTGAACAGCTCGGACACATCGGGCATCGGCAGCACCCGGGCCCGCAGCTCCTGGGCGGCCCGCAGGTCGTCCGGGTCCCCGGTGCGCGCGGCCTTCGCCTCGGCGATCAGGGCGTCGAGCTCTTCGAGCCGGGCGTACATGGGGCCGAGCTTCTGGTGGTGCAGCCGCGAGAAGTTCTCCACCTCGACGCGGAAGGTCTCGACGGCGATCTCGTACTCGATCAGGGCCTGCTCGGCCGCCCGCACGGCCCGCTCCAGCCGCGCCTCGGGCCGCTCCTGCGCGGCGTCCTGCGGCGGCGGTACGGGCTCGTCAGCTTCCGGGGTCGTCACCCGTCCAGCCTAGGCCACCCGCCTCCGCGTCCTGCCCTATATCCCGTACGGGCCGCGGCGCAGGTGAGCGACCTGGCACTGCCCCACCTCCGCGCCCTGCCCGAACAGCGTGCCTCGACTGCTGTGCCCCACCCCCGCCCACCCCGATGCTCGCGCCCGCGGCTTCGTCCTCAGGTCACGCCCGCGGCTTCGTCCTGAAGTCACGCCCGCCGCTTCGTCCTGCGGACACGCCCGCGGCTTCGTCCCGAGGACACGCCCGCAGCTTCGTCCTGAGGACACGCCCGCAGCTTCGTCCCGAGGACACACCCGCAGCTTCGTCCCGAAGACACGCCCGCAGCTTCGTCGTGGGGTCGGTGCCGGTCCGGGGTACCTGTCATACGGGCAATGGCACCGTTCCCGCGAAGGGGGCCGCCGACGTCGGGGGCGCCCGTATGACAGGCACCCCTCCCCGTCCCCTTCCGCCGTCGCGCGGCTACCGGCCGGTGGGTGTCCGCGTCACAGCACCCGTCAGCGAGCAACCGCGCCGGTGGGGGTACGCGTCACAGCACCGGCCACGGCACGCGTCAGCGAGCAAGCGCGCCGGTGGGTGTCCGCGTCACAGCACCGGCCACGGCACCCGTCAGCGAGCAAGCGCGCACGGCCTCGTTCCTGCACTCCTCACCACCCGTCTCGCACCCCGTTACAGCCCGAGCCCACACAGCACCTCGCCGAAGTCGTCCCCTCACACCCCCACCTCAGCCTCAACCCGCCCCTCCCGCACCGCCGCCTCCAGTACCGCGTGGTCCGCCTCCGTGCGGTCCGCGTACGCCACCGCGAAAGCGGCCATGGCCTCGTCCAGCTCCTCCGTCTTGCCGCAGTAGCCCGAGATCAGCCGCGGGTCCGCGCAGTGCGCATGGGCGCGGGCCAGCAGGGCACCGGTCATCCGGCCGTAGTCGTCCAGCTGGTCGGCGGCGAGCTCGGCCGGGTCGACGCTGCCCTTGCGGTTCCTGAACTGCCGTACCTGGAAAGGACGTCCCTCGACGGTGGTCCAGCCGAGCAGGATGTCGCTGACCACCTGCATGCGCTTCTGGCCGAGGACGACGCGACGGCCCTCGTGCCCCGTCTCGGGCGCCTTGAAGCCGGCCACCGGCAGGTGCGGGGCGAGCGCCGACGGGCGTGCCTCCTTCACCTGCAGGACGAACGGCTCGCCCCGGTGGTCCTGCAGCAGCACCACGTACGAACGGGTGCCGACCGACCCCGTGCCCACCACGCGGAAGGCCACGTCCTGGATCGCATGCCGGGCGAGCAGCGGCAGCCGGTCCTCGCCCAGTGTGCTCACGTACTCCTCGAGCGAAGCCGCCACCGCCGCGGCCTCCGCGTCCGGAACCCGCCGCAGTACCGGCTTTGCATCGACGAACCGCAGGCTGCCGTCCTCGAGCGTCTCGGTGGACTTGGCCGCGAAGCGCCCACTGGTGTTGCGCCGTGCCTTCTCGGAGACCCGCTCCAGGGTGCCGAGCAGGTCGTGGGCGTCGGTGTGCGAGACCAGCTCCTCGTCGGCGATCGCATGCCATGCCTCGAGGGCCGGCAGCTTCGCCATCAGCCGCATCGTGCGCCGGTACGCCCCCGCCGCGTCCGCCGCCGCCTCGCGGCAGGTGTCCTCGCCCACCCCGGCCACGCGCCCGGCCACCACGAGCGAGGTGACGAGCCGCTTCAGATCCCACTCCCAGGGCCCGATCACCGTCTCGTCGAAGTCATTGAGGTCGATGACGAGTCCGCCGCGCGCGTCCCCGTACAGACCGAAGTTCCCCGCGTGCGCATCGCCGCAGATCTGCGCGCCGATACCGGTCACCGGGGTGCGGGCCAGGTCGTACGCCATGAGCCCCGCGGAACCGCGCAGGAACGCGAAGGGGTTCGCTGACATCCGTCCCACCCGCAGCGGGGTGAGCCCGGGGATCCGGCCCGCGCTCGACTCCTCGACGGCCGAGACCGCGTCGGGCCGGCCCGGGTCCGCGGTGAACTCGGCGTGCGCGGACCGTCCTATGCGCTCCCGCAGCGCCTTCCCCCGGCGCTTGGGCGAATCCTCGGCCCCCCACTGTGCGAAGCCCTGCACGCTCGGAATCCGTGCGTCCACGGCCCCGTCCTGCGCCGGCACCCGCGCCTGCCGCTGCTGCACGATCGCCTCGGTCTCGCCCACGACGGCCCTCCCCGTTCTCCCAGGTCCGCCGTGCGCGGACATCGACTGCCCCAGACCGTACGCTGCCTCGCCCGAGCGCGTCAGAGCCTGTGGATAACTCCGCCGGCACCCTCCACAACTGCCGCGCACCGGCTCCCCCGCAACTGCCGCACCCGGCACGCGAAGGGGCCCGCAGCTCCCGCCGCGGACCCCAATCACCCTACGAAAAGGCGGACTTACTCCTTCAAGTCCACTTATCCCTCAAGTCCGCTTACCCCTTCGAAGCCCGCCACTCCGCTTACCCCTTCGAAGCCCGCCACTCCGCGATGTAGTCATCGAAGATCGCCCGCAGATGGTGCCCGATCTTCAGGTAGTCCAGATCGTCGAGGTTGGCCAGAGAGACCCGCACGGACCACTCCGGGCCGTCGAAACCGCCGCCGTTGAGCAGTACGACGTGGGTCTGCTCGGCGAGCCGGAACAGCGGGTCGACGGGCTCGTAGTTCTTCTCGAGGAAGTCCGCGAAATCCTTGCCCTGTGTGCGCTCCGCCTCGGCGAGCAGATCGAGTTCGATGTAGTAGCCGGCGCGCTGCGCGTCCTCGCTGATCTTCATCTGGGCGCCTTCGAGCAGCAGGTCGAGGCGCTGCTGCACGATGGAGCGGACCTTGAGCTTGTACGCCTGCCCTTCGTCGAGCATGTCGAAGAGGGAGAACAGCACCATCTGCACCTGCTGCGGCAGCGAGAGGCCCGCGGTGTGGTTGAGGGCGACCTGCCGGGAGTCGGCGACGAGGCGGTCGATGAACCTGATCTTCTCGGGCTCCAGCGTCAGCGTCCCGTACCTCTTGTTGAGACGTTCCTTCTCCTCGGCCGGGAGGTTCGCGATCATCTCGTCGATCACGTTGTCGTCGTGCAGGCCGATCACTCCGAGCCGCCAGCCGGTGCAGCCGTAGTGCTTCGAGTACGAGTACACGAGCAGGGTGTTGCGGTTCAGGTCGGCGGCGATCGAGCGGAAGCCCTCGACGAAGGTGCCGTAGACGTCGTCGGTGACGAAGAGCAGGTTGGGGTTCTTCGTGGCGACGATGTCCTTGATCTGGTCGATCACGCGCTGGCTCATCGCCAGCGAGGGCGGGTTGGAGGGGTTGACGATGCAGGCCAGCTTGATGGCCGGGTCCTCCAGCTTGGCGACCTCTTCGGTGGGATAGCGCCATTCACGCACCCCGGTCTCGGCGAACATGCTCGCCGAGACGTGCACGACCTCGAACTCGTAGGTGTCGAGTTCCGGGATCTCCAGATACGGCGTGAACACCGGCGTCAGAAGGGCGATCTTGTCACCCTTCTTCAACAACCCGTTCTTCATCAGCGAGTCGAAGATGTAGCACATCGCGGCGGTGCCGCCTTCGGTGGCGAACAGGCTCAGGTTGTTGTCCGCCGGGGGCCTCTTGTCGAACATCTCGTCGCCGATGTAGCCACGGACGATCTGCTCGGCGTGCACCAGCATCCGGTCGGGGACCGGGTAGTTGTCGCCGACGATGGGGTCGGCGAGCTCGTGCAGGAAGGCGTCCCTGTCGGATCCGGAGCGCGCCCCCCCCTTCTCCACGCAGGCCTGCAGCATCTCCGTGCCGGGCAGTTCGGGGTTGGCGCGCAGCCAGCGGTCGAAGCGCTTGCCGATGTCGCCCTTCTCCGGCATCCCCCCGAGGTTGTCCGCGCTCCACACCCGCTTGGACTCCGAGAGCGCGAAGTAACCGAGCGCGAAGAACGCCTCGCGGGGGCCGGAGGCGATCCAGTTCGGATTGCCGCGCCCGGCGTTGAGCATCTGCGCGGAGGATTTCTCCTTCTGCCCGGGCTTGTCCTCCTGGACGGCCTGCGCGATCTGGATGAACTTGTCCTTCAGCTCGAACGGGCTGAGCTGGGCGAAGGACTGGATCTCCTCGCGCGTGAAAGTGGTCTTGGGCATGACGGCTCCCTGGAAGTTCCGTGAGGTCAGTGGTGCAGGAGGACGATGACGGCGCCCCAGATGGTCAGGAGCACATTGCCGATGGCGTACGGGACCGTGTAGCCGAGCGTCGGCACCTGGGACCGTGACTGTTCGTTGACGGCCCCGATGGCGGCCGTGGTGGTCTGGCCACCGGCCAGGACACCCATCAGGATCGGGAACCGGATCTTCTGGATGTGATGGCCGACCAGGAAGCCGACGATCAGCGGGATCAGGGTGGCGACGGCGCCGAAGACCAGCAGTCCCCAACCGGCCGTGGACAGGCCGGAGGTGAAGCTCGGGCCGGCGTTCAGGCCGACGACGGCGATGAACAGACAGAGCCCGAGCGTGTCCATGAACCACTGGGCACCCGGCGGTACGTTGCCGAAGGTCGGGTACTTGCCGCGGATCCAGCCGAAGACCAGGCCCATGATCAGCGCACCGCCCGAGGTGGACAGCGAGATCGGCACGCCTCCCGCCGTGAGCGCGGGGATGCCGATGCAGCCGCCGAGGAAGATCCCGAGGCCCACCCAGATCATGTCGGTGGCGAACGAGGTGGGCACCGGCTTGCCGATCGCCGCACCCGCCGGATCGACCAGCCGCCTGGGGCCGGTGAGGATCAGGGTGTCCCCGCGTTCGATCTTCGTGGAGAGCCGGTACGGGAACTCCGAGCCCGAGCGGTACAGCTTGTCGATGTAGACGCCCACCATGAACGGCTCGGCCCGCAACTCGGCGACGGTCTTGCCCAGTTGCTCCTTCTCCGAGGCGATCACGTGCAGCGTCTCGGTCTGGTAGCCGAGCAGCTCCGCGTCATCGGCCTCGGCGCCGATATGCGTCCGCGCGTCATAGGTGACCAGATCGCCGCGCAGCGCGCTGACGGCGACGATGTCGCCCTCCTGCAGCACGAGTTGCTGGTCGTGCTCCAGGACCTTGCCGTCGCGCCGCACATTGGTGAGGTAGATGCGCCGGCCCAGCTCCTTCTGCTGGCTCTCGAAGTCCTGGACCGTACGGCCGACCACATCGGGCCGCTGCACCGTGTACGCGCGCAGCACCACCTCGTAGTAGCCCTCGCCCAGATCGGGGTTCCCGGCCGGTACGTCCAACTCCGCCGCCAGCTGGGCGGATTCGTCGGCCAGGTTCCTGCGGTAGATCCGGGGCAGGACGTTGGCGAGCAGGAGCGCGCACAGGATGGTGCCGAGCGGGTAGCAGACGGCATAACCGACGGCGACGAGGTTCTGCTCGTCCTTGATCTGGTCGGCGGACAGTCCCGGCAGGTTGCTGATGGCGTCCTGCGCGACACCGATGACGGCGGACTGCGTCAGCGCCCCGCCGAGGAACCCGGCGCTCAGCCCCGGCCCGTATCCGAGCATCGAGACGAAGCCCCAGGACACCAGCAGACCGGTCACGCAGACCACCACGGCGTTGATGACCTGCGGAACGCCGTCCTTCTTCAATCCCTGGAAGAACTGCGGCCCGACCCGGTAGCCGAGGGCGAACAGGAACATCGTGAAGAACAGGTTCTTCACCGTGCCGTCGATCGTCACCTTGAGCTGCGCACCGAGCAGCAGCCCGGCGATCAGACATCCGGTGACCGCACCGAGCGCGATCGCCTTGTAGCGCAGCTTCCCGAACAGGAAGCCGATCGCGACCGTGAGGAACACCAGCAGCTCCGGATGGGGCTGGAAGATGTTCCGGTTGAGGAAATCGATCATGGCCGGAGCCCTTTCGCGCTAGGCACCGAGAATCCCGACGAGCACCGGACCGGTCAGGGGCAGCAGGAAGTTCGAGAGCGCGTACGTGATCGTGTAGCCGAGCATCGGCACGGAACTCTGTGCCGTCTGCGTGATCGCCGTGATCGCGGGCGTGGAGCACTGCTGGCCCGCGATGGCGCCGAGCAGCAGCGGGGTCTCGATCTTCATGAGCTTGCGGCCGACGATCAGCGAGATCGTGGCGGGGATCAGGACCATCGCGATCCCGGCGAACGGCAGCAGCGCCCCGTACTCCTTGAGCAGCGGCCCGGCCTGCGGCCCGGACACCAGGCCGGTGCAGGCGATGAAGACCGCCAGGCCCATGTCCTTGATGGTGGTCGCGGCCTGCGGCGGGAACGCGCCGAAGGTCTGCTTGCGGGAGCGGAACCAGCCGAAGAGCAGCCCCGAGATCAGACAACCGCCACCGGTGCCGAGCGACATCGGCACATCGCCGAACCTGACCACGATCTGCCCGATCAGTGAACCGACGGCGATACCGAGACCCAGATAGATGAAGTCGGTCGCGTCGTTCTTGACGACCGCGCCGAGCTTGTCGGTCAGCTTGCCGAGGCCCGAGCGGGCACCCGTCAGCGTCAGCACATCGCCCCGGTGCACCACGGTGTCGCCGTTCGCGGGCATCAGCTGGTCGCCGCGCAGCACCTCCGTGACGTACACACCGCTCTTGATGAACTCCGGGTGGTCCCGCTGCAGCTGGTCGATGTTCTGGCCCTCGGCCGCCTTGTCGGTGACGGCGACCTGGGTCGTGGCGAGCGGGGAGTCGAGGCCGGGCACCCCGGGCGTCTCCACGCCGATCTCGCGCCCGGCGTCGATGACATTGGCCCGCCGCCCCACGATCAGGACCAGGTCGGAAAGCGTCAGCTCGAGCTCCGGGGACGGGGTGAGCACCTTGCTGCCCCGCTTGATCTGCTCGACGGTGACCCGGCCGCCCATGGCCTGCTCCAGGTCACCGACCGTACGGCCGTCCCCGGCGGTCACCAGATAGGTGCGCCCGACCAGGCCCGGCAGGGCGGGCCGCTCATCGTGCTCGAGCGTCCCGGAGCCGCCGCGCATCCGTTCCCACAGTTCGCGCGAGGCCTCCCGCAGATCGGTCCGCAGCAGCCTCGGCATGATCTGGCTGGTGTAGAGGACGATCGTGACCAGGCCGAAGAGATAGCAGACGGTGTACGCGGTGGCCACGTGCCCCTGGTACTGGGTGATCTGGTCCGGGGTCAGCCCGTCGAGCTTGCCGATCGCCTCGGTGGCCGTACCGACGACCGCGGACTCGGTGGCGGCGCCGGCGAGGATGCCGGCGGCCGTACCCACATCCAGGTCGAACGCCTTGGCCAGACCGATGGCGATGGCCAGGACGCAGACGACCTCGATGGCGCACAGTGCGAAGAAGCGCAGGCTCTTGCGGTTCAGGTTCGCGAAGAACTGGGGCCCCGCCATGTAGCCGAGCGCGAAGATGAACAGCGCGAAGAACACGGTCTTCACATCACCGGACACCGAGGCCTTGGTCCACGCCCCGATCAGCAGGGACACGATCAGCGTGCCGCAGATGCCGCCCAGGGTGAGTGGCCCGACGCGGAGCTTGCCCACGAGATAGCCCAGGGCGAGGGAGATGAAGAGCGCGAATTCCGGATGGTCCTTGATGACGCCCATGGCCGCTCAGGTCGTCTTCGCGCGAGAAGCACGGAGTGAAAAATGTCCCATATGCGAAACCTAAAGGCCGCCTTGGGGAGCCGCTCTGCCGTAGGCGCCCGTTCGGGCTCCCACCCCGCTCCGTGACAAGCCCCACCCGCACCCGCGGGCGGCAAAGCCCCACGTGACAAGCCCCACACCCGAGGAGTACGCGGACACAGCAAGAAGAAGAGAGGCCTTCAGGACGCCGCTGCGGCGCGCCCCCCTGGG
>NZ_JAEIMH010000049.1:61696-70386 GCF_016464295.1 Streptomyces sp. N35
CGGCATCGTGATCACGATGCCGGGCTTCCCGACTGGTGCGCGAGGGGGGAGTTGAACCCCCACGCCCTTTCGGGCACTGGAACCTGAATCCAGCGCGTCTGCCTATTCCGCCACCCGCGCATGGGTGTTGCCGTCTGGCTTCTCGCTCCCTGGGGAGCGCCTGGCGACATCTGAAGATTAGCACGCCGGACAGGGTGGGTTCACATCCCTTTGTGCGGGCACCTGCCTTCTGTGGACTGCCCTGCGCCCCACGTTCGTACGTCCTCGTCCGTCCACCCCGAAGGGGAGCTTCACGAGTGCGGGACACTGTCTGGGACCCCCCTCTACGATCCGTGGAGGCGCGGCCACCGAACCAGTGCGGGAGACCCCCGCAAGGAGCGGCAGAAGAGCGACGGAAGAGCTGTAGAGGACATACGGAGACGCAGTCGCGCAGACGTGGCACCAACCGGCGGCCCCGGCCGTTGTGAGAGGCGACACCCCTGCGCAGGGCAGAGAAGGGGAACCAGCCGATTTCCCGGCGCGTGGATACGATCAGTAAGCGGTACGAAGACAACAACGGCGGCAACGACGGAGGAGGTGCCCCATGGGAGTCCTGAAGAAGTTCGAGCAGCGACTCGAAGGTCTGGTCAACGGCACCTTCGCCAAGGTGTTCAAGTCCGAGGTCCAGCCGGTCGAGATCGCAGGCGCCCTGCAGCGCGAGTGCGACAACAACGCGACGATCTGGAATCGCGAGCGGACCGTCGTACCCAATGACTTCATCGTGGAGCTCAGCCCGCCCGACTTCGAGCGGCTGAGCCCCTACTCGGGCCAGCTCGGCGACGAACTGTCCGGCATGGTGCGCGATTACGCGAAGCAGCAGCGCTACACCTTCATGGGCCCGATCAAGGTGCACCTGGAGAAGGCCGACGACCTGGACACGGGTCTGTACCGCGTACGCAGCCGCACGCTGGCGTCCAGCACCTCGCAGGCGGGCCCCGCTCCGGCTGCCCCCGCGCCGCCGGCCAGACCCCAGGGCGGCCAGGGTGGCTACGGCTACCCGCCGGCCGCCGCCCCTCCGATGCCCGCGGCCCCGCCTCCCGGCGGCGGTCGCGGACCGGCGCCCGCACGCCCCCAGCAGGGCGGGGCGGGTCCGCTCCCCGGCGCCCAGACGCGGCGCTGGATCGAGATCAATGGCCAGCGCCACCAGATCTCCCGCCCCACTCTGGTCCTCGGCCGGAGCACCGAGGCGGATGTACGGATTGACGACCCCGGCGTCTCACGCCGGCACTGTGAGATCCGGACCGGAACGCCCTCGACGATCCAGGATCTCGGGTCTACCAACGGCATCGTGGTAGACGGGCAGCACACCACCCGCGCTACGCTCCGCGACGGCTCGCGGATCGTCGTGGGCAATACGACGATCATTTACCGACAAGCCGAAGGGTGAAGCGGGGGCAATGTCAGAGCTGACCCTGACGGTCATGAGGCTGTGTTTTCTGGCAGTCCTGTGGCTGTTCGTGTTCGTGGCCATCCAGGTCATCCGCAGCGACCTGTTCGGCACGCGAGTCACGCAGCGCGGTGCGCGGCGGGGGGCCGACGCGCGCCCGGCTCAGGGCCGCCAGCAGGCCGCTCCCACGCCGCCGCGCCAGCAGAGCGGCGGCGGCCGCCAGCGCCGGGGTGCGCCGAGCAAGCTCGTCGTATCCGAGGGCACCCTGTCCGGCACCACCGTCGCGCTCCAGGGCCAGACGATCACGCTGGGCCGTGCGCACGATTCGACGATCGTGCTGGACGACGACTATGCGTCGAGCAGGCATGCCAGGATCTACCCGGACCAGGGCGGCCAGTGGATCGTGGAGGATCTCGGGTCCACCAACGGCACCTATCTCGACCGGACCCGTCTGACCACCCCGACGCCGATCCCGCTTGGCGCGCCGATCCGCATCGGCAAGACCGTCATCGAGCTGCGGAAGTAGTACGAGAATGAGCGAGCGGAGCGAGCGAGCCGACCAGACCCGCACCGCGGGTCTGAGCGCGCTCCCGACCGGAGGGTGGGCGCTGTGCGGATGTACCCGGAGTCTGAGTCGACGGGGCAGGTGCGCATGAGTCTGTCACTGCGCTTTGCCGCCGGATCGCATAAAGGCATGATCCGCGAGGGCAACGAGGACTCGGGTTACGCCGGTCCCCGCCTTCTCGCCATCGCCGACGGCATGGGCGGCCAGGCCGCCGGCGAGGTGGCCTCCTCCGAGGTCATCTCCACGATCGTGGCGCTCGACGACGACATCCCGGGCTCCGACATCCTGACCTCCCTCGGCGACGCCGTGCAGCGGGCCAATGACCAGCTGCGCGTGATGGTCGAGGAGGACCCGCAGCTCGAGGGCATGGGCACCACGCTCACCGCCCTGCTGTGGACCGGCCAGCGGCTCGGCCTCGTGCACGTCGGCGACTCCCGTGCGTATCTCCTGCGCGACGGCGTCCTGACGCAGATCACGCAGGACCACACCTGGGTGCAGCGGCTGGTCGACGAGGGCCGGATCACCGAGGACGAGGCCACCACGCACCCGCAGCGCTCGCTGCTGATGCGCGCGCTCGGCAGCGGCGACCATGTCGAGCCCGACCTGTCGATCCGTGAAGTGCGCGCCGGCGACCGGTACTTGATCTGCTCCGACGGTCTCTCCGGTGTGGTCTCGCACCAGACCATGGAGGAGACCCTCGCGAGCTACCAGGGCCCGCAGGCCACCGTGCAGGAGCTGATCCAGCTCGCGCTGCGCGGCGGCGGTCCCGACAACATCACGTGCATCGTGGCCGACGTCCTCGACATCGACGGCAATGACACCCTCGCCGGGCACATCACGGACACTCCCGTCGTCGTGGGCGCCGTGGCCGAGAACCAGCAGCAGCTGCAGGACAACGGGGCCATGCAGACCCCCGCGGGCCGCGCCGCGAGCCTCGGCCGTCCCGTCCCCCCGCAGCCTTCGGGCGGCGGCTTCGGGCCGCCCGGATCCGGGGAACAGGACGCGTACGCCCCCGAGGACGGCTTCGGGGCGTACAGCGACGAGGACTTCGTCAAGCGCGGCGGCCGCGGGAAGTGGATCAAGAGATCGCTCTTCCTCATCATCGTGCTCGGCGTCATCGGCGGCGGTCTGTACGCGGGCCACCGCTGGACGCAGACGCAGTACTACGTCGGGGCCAACAAGGGTCATGTCGCGCTGTACCGCGGCATCAGCCAGGACCTTGCCTGGGTGAGCCTGTCCAAGGTGGAGAAGGACCACCCGGAGATCGAGCTGAAGTACCTGCCGCCGTACCAGCGCAAGCAGGTCGAGGCGACGATCGCCGCCGGCGGTCTGACCGAGGCCAACAACAAGATCAAGGATCTCGGCAACCAGGCGTCCGCCTGCAAGAAGCAGGAAGCACAGCGCAAGGCCGAGGACGAGAACAACGCGCGCACCGGCGAGGGCGAAGCCGGCGGTACCGACGGCGGTACCAAGAGCCGGAGCGCGAACAAGGCGCCCTCACCCACGCCCGGCCCCAGCCTCTCCGAGGAGGAGCAGCAGCTGGTCGGCAACTGCGACAAGAATTAGGGGCACTGGGGGCCCCGCCTACTCATGAGCAGTACGACACACACTTCGACCATCGGCGCGATCGGCGCTCCGAGCAGACGCAACACCGAGTTGGGTCTGCTCGTCTTCGCCGTGCTCATCCCGATCTTCGCGTACGCCAATGTCGGGCTCGCGATCGACGGGACGATGCCCACGGGCATGATCGGCTACGGCCTCGGCCTCGGTCTGCTCGCCGCCGTCGGGCACCTCGTGGTGCGCAAGTTCGCGCCGTACGCCGATCCGCTGCTGCTGCCGCTCGCGACGCTGCTCAACGGCCTCGGTCTGGTGCTCATCTGGCGCCTCGACCAGTCGGAGCGGCTGCAGCAGCTGCAGAAGAACGCGTTCGGCGCGTTCAACCCGGCGGCCCCCAACCAGCTGATGTACTCGGCGGTCGGCATCGCGCTGTTCGTCGGCGTCCTGCTGCTGCTCAAGGACCACCGGATCCTGCAGCGCTTCACGTACATCTCGATGGTCGCGGCGATGATCCTGCTGCTGCTGCCGCTGGTGCCGGGCCTGGGCACGGACGTCTTCGGCGCGAAGATCTGGATCCGGATCGGCGGATTCTCCATCCAGCCCGGCGAGTTCGCGAAGATCGTCATCGCGGTCTTCTTCGCCGGCTATCTGATGGTCAAGCGCGACGCCCTCGCGCTCGCCAGCCGCCGCTTCATGGGCCTGTACCTGCCGCGCGGCCGCGACCTCGGCCCGATCCTGGTGATCTGGGCGGTGTCCCTGCTCATCCTGGTCTTCGAGAACGACCTCGGTACGTCGCTGCTGTTCTTCGGCATGTTCGTCGTGATGCTGTACGTCGCCACCGAGCGCACCAGCTGGATCGTGATCGGTCTGCTGATGTCGGCGGTCGGCGCGGTCGCCGTGGCCTCGACCGCGGGCCACGTGCAGGCGCGTGTGGACGCCTGGCTCGACCCCTTCGGCTGCTACGCGACCTCCGGCGCCTGTGAGCAGATCGGCCAGTCGATCATGGCCTTCGGCTCCGGCGGCGTGCTCGGTACGGGACTCGGCCAGGGCAACTCCGACCTGATCGGCTTCGCCGCCAACGCCGACTTCATCTTCGCCACCGTCGGCGAGGAGCTCGGCCTGGCCGGCGTCATGGCCTTCCTGGTCATCTACGGCCTGATCATCGAGCGGGGCGTACGGACGGCCCTTGCCGCACGCGACCCGTTCGGCAAGCTCTTCGCCGCGGGTCTGTCCGGCGCCTTCGCGCTGCAGATCTTCGTGGTGGCCGGCGGTGTCATGGGCCTCATCCCGCTGACCGGTATGACCATGCCGTGGCTCGCGGCCGGTGGTTCCTCGGTGATCGCCAACTGGGCGCTGATCGCCATCCTGATCAGGATCAGCGACACCGCCCGCCGGCCCGCACCCGCGGCCCCCGCCAGCCCCGACGCCGAAATGACGCAGGTAGTACGCCCGTGAACAAGCCCCTGCGGCGGATCGCCCTGTTCTGCGGTCTGCTCGTGCTCGCCCTGCTCATCCGCGACAACTGGCTCCAGTACGTCAAGGCCGACGAGCTGCGTACGCATGAGAAGAACCGGCGCGTGCTCATCGAGCGCTATGCGCAGGAGCGCGGCGACATCATCGTCGACGGCAAGACGATCACCGGTTCCGAGCGGACCACCGGCAGCGACTTCGCGTACAAGAGGACGTACAAGAACGGCGAGATGTGGGCGCCGGTGACCGGCTATGCCTCGCAGGCCTACGGCGCCACCCAGATCGAGTCGCTCGAGGACGGCATCCTCACCGGCAACGACGACCGGCTCTTCTTCCGCCGCACCCTCGACATGGTGACCGGCAAGAAGAAGGAAGGCGGCAACGTCGTCACGACGCTCAACGGGGCCGCGCAGAAGGCCGCGTTCGAGGGTCTCGGCAACAAAAAGGGTGCCGTCGCCGCGATCGACCCGTCGACCGGCGCGATTCTCGCGCTCGCCTCGACCCCGTCGTACGACCCCTCGGTCTTCGCCGGCAACAGCAAGGACGACGAGAAGGCCTGGACGTCGCTCGAGAGCGACAAGAACAAGCCGCTGCTCAACCGGGCGCTGCGCGAGACGTACCCGCCGGGTTCGACGTTCAAGGTGGTCACCGCCGCGGCCGCCCTCGAGCACGGGCTCTACACGGACCCCGACGAGAAGACCGAGTCGCCGCTGCCCTGGACCATGCCGGACACGAGGACCGAACTGAAGAACGAGGGGAGTTACCCCTCCTGCAAGGACGGTTCGCTGCGCGAGGCGCTGCGGATCTCCTGCAACACCGTCTTCGGCAAGATCGGTTCGGATCTCGGCAAGGACAAGATGCTCGAGACCGCGGAGCAGTTCGGCTTCAACGAGGAGCAGTTCGTCCCGGTCCGCGCCACCGCGTCCAACTTCCCGAAGGAGATGGACCGGCCGCAGACCGCGCTGTCGTCCATCGGCCAGTTCGAGACGGCGGCCACCCCGCTGCAGATGGCGATGGTCGCCTCGGCGATCGCCAACGACGGGCGGCTGATGGAGCCGTACATGATCAGCGAGCTGAAGTCGCCCGGCCTGGACACGATCGAGCGGCACAGCCCCAGGGAGCTGAGCCGCCCGCTGTCCGGGGAGAACGCGCAGAAGCTGCAGGACATGATGGAGACCGTCGTCAAGTCCGGCACCGGCACCAGTGCCCAGATCCCGGGCGCCACGGTCGGCGGCAAGACCGGTACCGCCCAGCACGGCATCGACAACAGCGAGAAGCCGTACGCGTGGTTCCTCAGCTATGCGAAGACGGCGGACGGTTCGCCGGTGGCGGTGGCCGTGGTCGTCGAGGACAGCGACGCCCACCGCGAGGACATCTCCGGTGGCGGTCTCGCCGCCCCGATCGCGAAGAACGTGATGCAGGCGGTTCTCAACGGGAGCAAGTGACGCCGGTCACTGCGGTACCGGTCCTGTATCAGACCACCGCTGCGGCCAGATCATGCTAGAGCGGGCCGGTACGGTATGCCGGGACAGCACACCGCCGGACCACACATGGGTGCGGTCGGGACTGACGGAGAGGGCTGGTAGGTAGCTATGGAAGAGCCGCGTCGCCTCGGCGGCCGGTACGAGCTGGGCCAGGTGCTCGGCCGTGGTGGCATGGCCGAGGTCTACCTCGCGCATGACTCCCGCCTCGGCCGCACCGTCGCCGTGAAGACGCTCCGGGTGGATCTCGCCCGCGACCCGTCGTTCCAGGCCCGGTTCCGCCGTGAGGCCCAGTCCGCCGCCTCGCTCAATCACCCGGCGATCGTCGCGGTCTACGACACCGGCGAGGACTACGTCGACGGGGTCTCCATCCCGTACATCGTGATGGAGTACGTCGACGGCTCGACGCTGCGCGAGCTGCTGCACTCCGGGCGCAAGCTGCTGCCCGAGCGCTCGCTCGAGATGACCGTCGGCATCCTGCAGGCACTGGAGTACTCGCACCGCGCCGGCATCGTCCACCGCGACATCAAGCCCGCGAACGTCATGCTGACGCGCAACGGCCAGGTCAAGGTGATGGACTTCGGCATCGCCCGCGCCATGGGCGACTCCGGTATGACGATGACCCAGACCGCCGCCGTCATCGGAACCGCCCAGTACCTCTCCCCTGAGCAGGCCAAGGGCGAGCAGGTCGACGCGCGCAGTGACCTTTATTCGACCGGCTGTCTGCTCTACGAGCTGCTCACCGTACGGCCGCCGTTCGTCGGCGACTCCCCGGTCGCGGTCGCGTATCAGCATGTACGGGAAGAGCCGCAGCCCCCGTCGGTCTTCGACTCCGAGATCACGCCCGAGATGGACGCCATCGTCCTGCGCGCGCTGACCAAGGACCCCGACTACCGCTACCAGTCCGCCGACGAGATGCGCGCCGACATCGAGGCCTGCCTCGACGGTCAGCCGGTCGCGGCAACGGCGGCGATGGGTGCGGTCGGTTACGGCGGCCACCCGGACGACCAGCAGACGGCGATGCTCCGCCCGCAGAACGGCGGCGCGCAGACCTCGATGCTGCCCCCGATGAACCCGGACGACGGCGGCTACGGCTACGACGACCGCCCTGACCGGCGCCGGCAGAAGAAGGGCGGGGCCTCGACCGCCCTGCTCGTGCTCGCGGGCGTGCTCGTGCTCGTGGGCGCGATCCTGATCGGGCGCGTGGTGTTCAGCGGGAAGGACACCGAGAAGCCGTTCGACGTCCCGACCTTCGTGGGCCAGACGCTGCAGGCGGCCGAGAAGCAGGCCGCGAACGTGGGGCTCGAGCTCGATCCGACCAAGAAGGAGTGCGAAAAGTACCCCAAGGGTCAGATCTGCGACCAGGACCCGAAGAGCGGCCAGGTCGAAAAGGGCGACACCGTCAGCGTGGTCGTCTCCACGGGTGCGCCCAAGGTCTCCGTGCCCAGCGTGATCGGTGACAACATCGATGACGCGCGCGACAAGCTCGCGGGCGATGAGTACGGGCTCGAGGTGACGGTCAAGCAGAAGGAGGTCTCGGGCGAGGAGCCGGGGACCGTCCTCGAGCAGGACCCGACCCGGGGCACCGAGGTCGAGAAGGGCTCGAAGATCACGCTCACGGTCGCCAAGGAGAAGGCGCAGGAGACCGTTCCGAACGTGGTCGGCCAGCAGCTCGACCAGGCCCGCAAGGCCCTCGAGGACCTCGGGTTCAGCGTCGAGGTCCGGCAGGAGCCGCGCGGCGACGTCCCCGAGAACCAGGTCACCAACCAGACCCCGACCGCGAACACCCCGGTGGACAAGGGCTCCACGGTGACGCTGACGGTCGCGAAGGCGCAGGAGCAGGTCGCCGTACCCGCGCTGACCGGCCAGAAGCTCTCGGACGCGCGCAGGATGATCGAGGAAGCCAATCTCACGGTGGGCGCGATCACCGGCCCGCAGGACGACAACGCCAGGGTCGTCATCTCCCAGCCCACGGCGGGCCAGCAGGTCCCGACCGGTACGGCGATCGCCCTGACCACCACGGACGGCGGTGGCGGGAACAACGGTGGCGGTGACGGTGGCGGTGACGGCGGTGGTGACGGCGGCATCTTCGGCCAGTCCGGCCTCAGCCGCAGCGAAGACGAGTAGCGCTCCCGAGCAGTCCGAGCAGTGAGCACGGCAAAGGGCCGGCCCCCTCCGAGAAGGAGGGGGC
>NZ_JAEIMH010000005.1:0-92668 GCF_016464295.1 Streptomyces sp. N35
CGACCCGTCTTCGCGCGAATTGCCCGCCTTCGGCGGGGGTTTATGAAAAGGCCCTCCGGGCTTTTCATAAACTGCGTGCCTCCGGCACGAAATGCGTTGTTTGGTTTGGGTGTTGGGGATTTAGTTGACGGTTTGTCATTTCCCTTTGGGCTGAGGCCGGCCTCAATATTTCGGCCTATTCTCTGGAATTCTCCGAATTCCCGTTAAGGGTACGGGAGTTGGGGTGCTTGTATTCCGTGGAAGAAAGTACACCACGGAATACGCGGGTTCAACAGGTCCCCTCCGGGGTCCAGTTGAACCCGGGCGGAGAGGGTTCGGCCCTCCGGGCCTCACCGAGCGCCGTACCGGCTACGGGGTGGGTGTACGGCCTCCGGCCTCCCACCCGGGCCCCTACGAGCCCTACAAGGGCCGTACGGGCAGCGCGGAGGCCAGCCGACGCGCAAACACCCACAGAACCCGCACCACCCCCACCCAGCAACACCCACGCCCACAGCCCGGAGCGGCTTTCCCCGTTCTTTGTTCGCATCGGTTCTGAGGCTGGACTCACCTTCAGTGTCGCAGGACGCTTGAGGGATGAACGAGGCAGATCCTGAGCAAGAGGACGACGACCGGCTCGGCCTGATCAACCTGTACATGGCCACGCTCCAGGCCCGAATGGACCCGGATCAGTTCGACGCTCTGGCCCACGCTGTGCACGGACTGGCTCACGTGTTGGCCGCAGGTGGGGAAGGCTCCTTCTCCATCCCTGACGATGATCGGGACTTCACACCCGAGATGCATCAGGAGTTCGTTGCGATCATGGGGATCATGCTGACCGGGAACGCGGACCATCGGGTCGTTGAGATGCCGGGCCCTGACGGGGCGGTCGGCTTCGCCCTCGTGGACGCCGAAGCTGCCGACGATCCCCAGCGCCTGCGGGAAATCCAGGAGGGCGTTCATCAAACGCTCGCCAAACGGGATGCCCTCCATCGCAAGGTGAAGGGCATCGCCCGAGCCAGCGGAATGGACCCGCACGACCATTGAACGACCCCCGTTCCGAAGGCGCGTAGCTTCTGGGGGTCCCGTCCGGCCTAGCGGCTATTCGTTCGTGGAGGGCGTTCTGGGCCCGTCGAGCTCGACCAGGCCGGCGCCAAGTCGGAGGACTCCACGGTCACTCCTGCTGCTTGGCGGGGTGTAGGTGGCGCCTGGGATGGCGACGGCCGAGTCCGTGAGTAGCTTGCCGATCTCGTCGGTGGTGCGGCCTTTGGCCCAGCGCACGCAGTACCGGGCGTCGGGCCGGTGGGCCGGGGTAGTGATGCCTTCGTGGTTCCAGCAGTCCCACCACAGGTAGGACCGCGTCAGCAGGGCGCTTCGCAGGGGCGTGCAGGAGGTGGCGGCCCAATAGTGCGTGAGGCCCATCTCCACGGGTGTGAGCAGCGGAGCGTTCTTGAGGAGTTCCCGGTCGAACGGCTTGTCCAGCAGGTGAAGGTCCCAAGCACCCAGCTGACGATCTCTGTCGAGAAGTTCGAGGCAGGAACCGGTGGGCACGTGGCGCAGTACGAGGCTGCGCGTGCTGATCGACTCCAGCCGTAGGCCGGGCAGGCCGGTGAGTTCGACCTGGCCGTCGACGTCGGTGCGCTGGGTGGGCAGCAGGAAGCGAGCGATCCGGGCGGCGCAGCTCAGCCGGAGGACGAGACGGTCTCGGCGGGGCAGAAGGCCGTCGAAGTAGAGCAGCAGTTCAGGAAAGCTCCGTCCTTCCATGCGGTCGATGGGGTGCTCGCGATGACGGCTGAACAGGCAGGTGTGCAGCATCGCTTGGAAGGCCTGTTGGCCTTCGTGTGGGGTGTCCAGATTGATGCGGCCGGTCTGGTCCAGGACCGCGGTCAGGTCCTGGTGGGTCAGGCCGAGGAGCTTGCGGCAGGCAGAGCGCCGGTCCTTGTCACGGACGTGAGGCATGGCAGATTCTCCTTGTTGATGCTCGCTGCCCGGCCCAGCGCAAGGGGAATGCCAACGTCAATGTGATCGGTGTCGCGAGGAGACTGGGCATCCGCACCCTTTGGCCCGAGCGGGCCCGTCCGGGGCGGGCCCTCGACCGGCAGCCGGCCTCCGCGGCTGCGTCGAGCGGAAACACTACGACGCATTCGTCATGATGTGCAGCACAACGCCCCGTACGCCACGTTCTGTGCGGCTGCGGGAGTAAGGAGCGGGCGGTTAAGCCGATGAGCATCGGCGTGGCGGTCGGGACCGTGGACCTGAATATGGTGGAGTGTGTCGTTGTGGCCGGTGTGACGGCCTCGCTCTCAGCTGCTTCTGGCCCGTGACCAGCAGCGGTGTCCACGGGTGAAAGCGGCTCCGCAGCGTCCTCCCTCTCTTCCTTTCCCATGCTCGCGCTGTCAGGCGGACGTGGTCACGGGCACCGACCGCCGGATCAGGACACGAGCAATGCACGCCCACCACGCCCGGAAGAGCGAAGCCCGCGCCGTCATGGCACAGACCGACTTGACGTATGCGGCAGCACTTGCCCAACTGCGCTCCGACCGGCACCAGTTCACCGGTGAGGACCCGCGCGCTGCTCAGCTCGGCGCGCCGCTGGATCACTCCGCCTTCGGGCTTGACATCTGCGACGCGCCTCAGCGGCGGCTGCGGGCGCTGCTCGCGCTCGGTCTCCTCAACGACGGCCAGCTGGGCGCTGTCGAGGTTGGAGAGTGGGCGCTGACGGGGCTCATCGCAAAGGAGCCCGTGTTCTCGCCTCGCCCCGACCACCTGGCCATCGTCGTCTGCATGTCGTACAACTCGGTCCGGCACCTCGTCCCAAATCACCCGCGCAGCCAGGTGCACCGGCTGCCCGGACTGCGCCTCGAGCAGCAGGTCGGTGGCACGTATCTCCTGCGTCATCTCCCCACCGGCGCGAGCCTGTCCGTAACCGATGAACCCACCACCCGCCCCGATCCCGCCAGCGTCACCGGCCTCAAGCGCAATCGCCTTTGGCGCACCGATGTGGACGTGACCAGCGACGAGCAGGCCGCACTCGGCGAAGTGCCGCCGATGACCGACGCCGCGGAGGTACTGCTCGCCGGCCTGCTCGTGCGCTTCAGCCTGCGCGATCCGGCGGGGCGTTGGTCCCTGGCGAACTGGGATACCCACCCCCTGGACCGGCCGCTGCCGCAGGCCAGCTTGTCCTCGCACCGACTCTGGGGCCATGGAGAGCGCTGGATGCTTGAGTGGTCCTGCGACTATCCCAGCGGCGCGGACGTCGCGGCCGCGCTGACCGACCCGAAGGCCGGGATCGTTGGCGCTAAGGCCGTCGATGCACGGCGCGGTTGGGACATCGTCCTCGACGGCGCCGTTCTCGCGCTGCGCCACCGCCGCTACTGATCGGGGCGCTCGCTCGTCCAGTGGACGGCTAGGCTCTGCGGCCATGGCAACCCTGACTGCGATCGCGACCGGACCTGACCCTGAGCCCGCGGGCCGGCTCATCCGCCAGCTGCACACCGTGCTCGATGAGGCCGGCCTGCCCATCGCCCGTACGGGCGACCGCACCGTCGCAACAGGCGTGCTGGTAGCAGGCTTGGGGGACCAGGCCGTCGTGGAGTGGCTGGTCTCGGTAGAACTGCGGTCCAAGGGCGCGGCCGAGCAAGTCGAGGGGAACGGTGACGGACCCGCCAGCCGCCAGCACGCCCACACCCGCCATGTCATGCACGCCACGCTGCGGTCCCTGCTCGTGCACGCCGGCTCCATCGTGCACGACGCCGGAGACACACTGGAAATCTCCGCGACGGACTCCGCCAAGAGCTCAGGGCAGCCCGGATTCGACCTGCCCGCCGACTCAACCGATCGCATGGCGCCGCTACGGAAGGCACCGTCGCCCATGCGCGGTTTCCTCATCGACGAGGACGACAACTAGCCTGCAGAGCTACCTCGCTGTGCCACGGCCGCAGCGGAGAAAACGGTACGGCGGCCGGCGCTGCAGCTGCCCAGTTCAGTCCCTTCCGGAAACGGGCAGGTCAGCGGGCTGTCGTGAGTAACTCAGGGGCTGAAGGGACTGAACTTTCGGGTTGAGGCGTGCGCGATGCTCGTCAGGAGCCCGCTGGAACTATCTGGGAGGGCGCCTCACCGAGGACACGCTGCGTCTTCACTCCCACCTTGCCCGGCTCAACCGTGCGTGGGTCGACTGCCTCGCCGGGAGCGCCCTTGGCGTATCGGCCGCCTGGGCGGTTGGGGCGGTCGTGCGGGAGGAGGTAGAACTTGCGGCGCCTGAAGAGTCCGCTCTGGGTCTTGCTTTCGCTGTTCTTGATCAGGTCGACGTATCCGACGAGACGGCCTTCGCCGAAGTAGGCGGGGCGGCCGCGGCCGTTCTTCGTTTTGTCGAGGGTCTGGCGTACGTAGTCGAGGTTCTCGATGGGCTCGAGCCATACGACGGCTTCTTCGTCCACAAGTTGGCTTGCGTCCAGCAGCGAACTCATGACTGCCCCTCCAGGATCTCGGTGGCCCGTGTACGGCCGGGTGCGGTGTGTGGTGCGCCGCTGGCCGCCTGGTGTGGCGGCCGTTCGGTCTGGGTCTCGACGCTGTGCGGTCGCGAGAGCCGCCAGACTCGTTGTTCATCGTACGGCCCGAGCTCAAGTGGCCTCGGGGAGCGGTGGCTCGTCATCGGCTGGAGCCTCCCGTACGCGCGGCGGGAACAGCGGACTGCTCTTGCTCCGCTTCGTCGACGAGGGCTAGTCCGGGGTAGTACTTGGCTCCGTTGGCCCGGCTCATGTCCTTCGGCGAGCCGAGTCCCAGCTCCTGGCGGACGCGGGCGGCGAAGGCGCGTGAGGAGGCGGGGCGTTCTTCGGCACCGCACCACTTCACGTAGGTGCGGTGGAGCAGGCCCTGCTCCACCTTGAGGTCGGTGCTGCCGGCCTGGGTTCCCGCGCGCATGCAGCACTCGGCGAGGAACCGGCCGATGTGGTCTTCGGTGCTCTCGTAGGCCTGTGTGGCGAGCCGTACGCGTTCGGGGCCGTTGAGGTCCTTCTCACCGTTGAGGTAGCGGCGTGCGCCTTCGATGAGCCAGTTGAGGATCCCGGGGCCTTCTTCGGTGACGAGGACGTCAGCCAGGTCGTCGACGCGGTGCTTGTCCGAGACGACGCGCTCGAAGGGGATCAGGCGCATGCGGCGCCAGAAGGCGAATCCGCCGGCACCGACTTCGGGGCGGTGGTTGCCCAGGAGCCAGAGTTTGTGAGTGGGCTCGAAGGAGAAGAAGTCCTGCCGCATTCTTCGCGCCTTGATGCGGTCCCCGCCGGTCAGGAGCTTGACGCGGGCCTCGTCGAAGGAGTCACCGGGCTTGATCTCGCTGCAGACCACCACGCGCCGGCCGTGGAGTTCGGCCAGGTCGGTGGGGTGGCCTTCAAAGGGACGGGCCATGAGGAAACCGGCCGGTGCGGCATCTGCGTAGTCGCCGAGGAGTTTCATCAGCATGTCGAGCAGAACGCTCTTGCCGTTCTTTCCGGATCCGAAGAGGAACGGCATGACCTGGCCGCCGACTTGGCCGGTGATGGAGTAGCCGAGCAGCAGATGGAGGAAGTTGATCATTTCGGCGCCTTCGGTGTCGTTGCCGAAGGTGTCGGTCATGAATCGGTCGAAGCGCGGGGTGGGCTGCGCTTCGGGGGCGACCGTGGTGGCCCGGGAGTGCATGCTCTTGAACGGGTCGGGCTTGTGCAGCTCACCGGTGCGGAGGTTGACGACCCCGCCCGGGGTGCACAGGGCGTTGTCGTCATGGTCGAGCTCGTCGGCGCGGAAGGACAGTGCCGGGGACGCCTGCGCCTGGTGCAGGAGGGCTTTGACCCCGGCCGTCGACATGCTGCGGCGACGATGCATTTGTACTGCGGTCACACTGCTGATGCCGCGCGGGTCAAACTCGGGCATCTGCTCGGCCATGTCGCCGACCGCCCAGATGGCGGCCTTCTCCGCGCCGTCGCGCCGCCATCGGTATTCGTCCCACATGTACCAGCCGAGGTCTTCGACGTGCCGGAAGCGGTCGCCGAACATCTGGGCAAACAGCTTGGCGTTGCCCCGGTCGGTGAGTGTGTCGGGCAGGATGCCGGTGGGCTGGGGCCCTTCCTGGGGGGCCTGGGTGGGCAGCCCAGAAAGGGCCCCAGCGGCCGCGAGATCGAACATTTGCTGTGCGGCTGCAGTGGGGTCGAATCGTGAGGTCCCTGTGCTCTCCGCGCTTGTCATGGGCGTCCTTGGGGGTGGAGAGGGCGTTGGGCTCCTGCGGCAAGTCCCGCCTCGGTGATGCTGATGTTGCGGTCGTACTGGTGTGGTCGAGCGCGGTGCGCGATGTCCAGCAGCAGGCTCCGGGCTTCGGCGTGGGTGAGGTGGCCACCAGCGACCAAGCCGCCAGCCGTGTAGGCGGCGCGGTTGAGCTTCTCGCTGAATCCGGCACCTTCTGGCACCACTTCACAGGCGGCCAGGGTCTCCAGCAGCGAGTTCAGGAGCCGGCCGGCGGCCGCGGGGCGGCGGCGGGCCAACCGCGGCCGAGGGAGCTCCGTCTTCGGCTGGGCAGTGGGCGTGTGCCCGGTGCGGCGCAGGTCGTGCGCCAGCCACTCCGGCAGGGGCGCGGGCCGGCGCGTAGACCCGACGGGCTCGTAGATGCCGCTGCCGGTTCGGGTGGAGGGCGCCACGATGTATCCGCCGTCGGCCCGGATGTCGACCTGCCAGGCCAGCGCAGCCTTGGTGCCGGATCCGGTGGAGAGCCGGTATCGCACCTGGGGGTCGGGGTTGGAGTACCAGATGTGAAGGCCTCCTGAGGGCGTGCGCACGCGCAAGGTCGTCTCGTCGTCAACCGGGTTGGGTTGACGACGCAGCGCGGCCAGGAGACCGAGGGTGTCGAAGCCCGAGGTGAGGCCGTCCAGGTTCACGTCGGGGTGGATGTCAATTCCGGGCAGCAACAGCCCGCGCGCTGGGACCTGCGAGGCGTGCGCGTCGACATCGATGACGACCAAGTTGGCTGGGCCGCAGGAAACACCGACTCCGAAAGCCGGGTGGGCACCCCACCACTCGTTGATGCGTTCCTGGTTGGTGGTGGCCGCGTGAAATCCGTGGCACCACCGGCCTTGCTCGTGGCAGGGGCATTTCTGGGGCGGATGCTGGCTGCCACGGCAGGAGTCGCAGTTGGCGGCAGGAGTCTTACGGCCGGCAGCAAGTGGGTGGACGGGCCAGCCGCGTACGGCACACCACCGGGCCACGTCCCGCGAAGCCACAGTCCCTGAAGGGAGGGAGGCCTGCTCGTCACTCTGGCGTGCCACGCCGTCGCATTCCCGTCGTTTCCTCGTCGAAGCCATCGTCGGCGCCGCTTCAGTCCCTCAGCAAAAACACCCTGGTCAGCGGCCCGCACTCGACCCTTGAGGGACTGAAGGGACCAAAGTCCGCACATGAGGTTCAGAGGGTAGCGCACAGAGTTCCCTCAACCTGGCTCATCGCGCCGCGTGTCAGATTGTCAGTCCCTTGGGTCCCTGCGCGGGGAGTTGGCGGCTCCTGCCCGGCGCGGACTCGCGGCCGCGCGCTGTTGGACGCGGACTCCCCTTGGTCCCTGCCCTTGAGTCCCTGAAAAAGCAGCAGGTCACAGGCGGAAAAGGGCTGAGAGCAGGGACTGAAGGGACTGAGTTTTCGAGTTATGACCATCGCGTGTGTGTGCATGCAGGCGCACGTATACGGCTCTACAAGCGAATGCAGGACATAACTGGGAAGTTGAGTCCCTTCAGTCCCTCCCAGGCGAGGCCGGAGGCGTCTGAGCTGCACGTTCTTGTCCTGGACCGAGGGACCGACAGCCCTGCGGGCTTCAGTCCCCCTCCAGGGCAGGGCGCAGCAGGGGGGAGCGGCCGGTAGCACCAGGTAAGCCGGGTTGTTCTGGAGGAGCAGAACAACCCGGAAGGCCTCGACCGGGCCGTCCCACAGTGGCCTGCGGTGCTGTACCAGCGATGCGATGCCAGCGGACAGCTGACGTGGCCAGAGAGGTACAGCGGTTCGTCCCCAATTAAGGCCGGGTTGATCTTGCCTAAGGCCGAGAGAACGTGATCGCCCATCGGGTGCAGAGCTTGTCGATGAGGAACTGGCCGGCCACATGGTCGCCCTCCGCCCCCTCGGGGAGGACCGTGATCCGAGGGCGCGTGGCACTTCTGTACGTGGTGTTCCAGGTCTGCAGGTGCCCACGGAGTCGATCGGCGAGCTCGGCTGCGGCAGGCCCGTGTGCGATGACGCCGAGCTCGAAGCGCGGACCGTCGAGGCGGCGCGTACGCCGGTTGGTGAGGTACGCGAAGGTTGCGCCGTCGTGGACGCCTGGACCTCCCCAGCCCATCAAGGGGTACACGCGGCGGGCCTCGATCGCTGTGGCGGCCGCGGTGTACTTCGTGAACCCGCTCTCCACCGTGGTCAAGAACAGGAACAGGCTGTCGTACGACGGGCCGTCGCCGACCTCGACCCCGGTCCACACCTCATAGGCCGGGTGATCGAGGGCCTCGGGCAGGGCTGAGTCGATAGGCCGATCGTCGTCGACGCGGATCACGATGGCGTCCTCGCCGATCGTCACGGTGCGGCTGGCCCGGTGGCCGGCCCCCTCGACGGGGATGAACCCGCAGGTTTCCGTGGACAGGCTGGCCAACGTGCCGTCCGGCGTGCGTTCCAGGGCGACGGACATGGGCCACGGAAGGCGTAGTGGCACCACGAGCCGCCCGTGCGGGGCGAGTTGCTCGACCCACGCGCCGGCCACGTCCCAGGCGCCAGCTGTCACGATGATCCGGTCGTACGGGGCGGCGGCCGCGTGCCCGAACTCGCCGTCGCCATGGAGCACCGTGACGTTGTTGATGCCCGCGGCCGCGAGCGCCTGTCGGGCGCGCTCGGCGACCTCCAGGTCGTACTCGATGGTGACGACCTGGCCAGTAGGGCCGACGAGCTCGGCAAGGACGGCGGCGTTGTAGCCGGTGCCGGCCCCGACCTCCAGGACCCGATCGCCACGCTGTGCTTGGAGTTGCTCGAGCATCGCCGCGACGACTGCGGGTGCGGACGCAGAGCTGAGTGCGCTTCCGTCCGGACCCGTCTTGATGACGACCGCTTCGTACGCGTCGTACGCCACATCGAGTGGGGCTTCCGGCACGAACCGATGGCGCGGAACGTGACCGAGCGCCGCCTCCACGGCCGGTGAGCGGATCACCTGCTGCTGGCTGAGCGTGGTCACCATCAGGGCCTGGTGGAACTCGGCGTTGAACGGCGAGTTGGTCGTCCCGGTCATGGGCGGCAGTCTCACACCAGGCACTGACAATCCGCCCCCAGGTGGGCGCGTGGGGGGGGCCTACGCTGCCTGCGTGACCACACGCAACGACCTGTATGCGCTGATCGACGAGTTGCCGGACGAGCAGCTCGAAGCGGCACGCGATCACCTCATGGAGCTCGCGGCCCGGCCGTACGACGGCATGACGTCCACGCCGCAGTGGCGGACCGGCGAGGCCAAAGCAGACCGTGAGATCGCCACCGGCCAGGGAACGGTCTTCCCAGACGCCGACGCCCTGTTCGCCGGCTTCGACATCGCAGAGGAAGCTGCCTCCAAACGCGTGCTGCCGTCGCCGGACGAGGTGGAGGCCGCGAAGACTCCGGCCGGCGCCTGGACGAAGGCTCAGCTCGCGGCCTGGGGCGTGCCCTGGCCAGCGCCCAAGGGCTGGAAGCAGCGACTCGCCAAGGAGTGGAAGGCTCGGCCCCATTCGCATTGAGCCGTTGCGGACGATTCGCGGGATGGGTCGTTCGTGTCGCCAGATTCGGCAGTTCTGACGACACGAACGCGCCAACATCCGCCCGCGGCCCCTTGCCGGGGTCACACCCGAAGTACGTCGAGGGCGTTGTTCACGTGTGACGAGAGATCCGTGCCGTGGCGTACGTCTGCGTGGATGAAGGTGGTGGTGAAGGCCGTGCGGTCTCGGCGCGGGAGGTCCGCGGCACGGTAGACGGCGAGTTGGTCGGCGCGGAGCAGTTGGGCTACGGCGATGTAACCGCGGTCGGCGACGAGGGCCAGGAGGACGGGCCCGTCCATCTCGTGGTCGGCGGAGTGGGCGTCCCACCAGTATTCGTCCGGTGTGAGGCTGTGTCCGCGTTGGTGGCGGGCCACGACGGTGACCTTGATGCCGTGGTGGGGATGGCCGACGACGATGTGCGCGGAGCGGCCGTCCCATGTGGCGTTCAGGGCTTCCGCAGCAGCTCGGCGGACACAGTGGGCGACGGTGGCCGCGGTGGGGTCGGCGTCCGGCATCAGCAGGGTGCGCAAGCTGCCAGGCCGGGCATGGACGGGGCGCCGGGCGATCAGCAGGATCTCGTTGCGAAGGCGCTGGTCGTCGTCCTCGGTCACGCCTGGATGCCACCGCCGGTGCCCACGCACCTCGCGCAGTACCTCGCATGCGCCCTGATTGTCTCGGGGGTT
The DNA here is from genome assembly GCF_016464295.1 of Streptomyces sp. N35. NCBI lineage: Bacteria > Bacillati > Actinomycetota > Actinomycetes > Kitasatosporales > Streptomycetaceae > Streptomyces > Streptomyces sp. N35. The sequence continues at coordinate 10,418 of NZ_JAEIMH010000005.1, forward strand.
GAGGTAGAGGAGGTTGACCAGGACCTTCTCAGCAGAGTTGAACCGGCCTAGCCGCCACATCGTCAGCGCCAACCCGTGCAGTGCGCGCAGGAAGGGCCGGTTCTCCAGTTCCGACCAGGGCAGTCGGCCGCGGAAGCCCATCGGGAGGGCCAGTTCACCAACAGCGACGGCTGCCTCGTACCAGGCCAGCGCGTCCTTCAGATGACGGCGGCGCTCGGCGGTGGTGGGGCCGACGAAGCTGATGAGGTCGCCGAACTCGCCGTCGTGGCGCTGCAGGGCGAGGCTGCCGAGGTGGGCATAGGCGTCGATGTCGCGGGGCTCAGCGTCGACGATGCGGCGCAGTTCGCTCTCGTAGGCATCAGGGTCGGCGCTGGCCGCTCGTTCGTCGAGAGCGGCATCCAGGGGCACCTCAATCTGGCCTGGATACGGGTTGGGTATGCAGTAGGCCGGCAGGATCCCGTCTTCGGCCAGCCGCTCCAACCACCATCGCTCCGCGATTTCTGCGTCCTTGCGCGGACCAGGGACGATGCCAAGCTCTTCCTCGCCTGCTTCCGGAGCGGCAGCGCTGGAAGCGTCGGCAAAGGCACCGTCGTCCAGATTCTCCTCATCATCGTCGTCGTACGCGCCTTCGTCTTCGTGTCCCGCGTCATCCCAGTCGTCGAGGACGTCGTGGGGGTCGAATGTGCTGCCGGGTACGGCTTCGCTGGTGCCGGCCCGGCAGGCACGCTCGGCGGCTGCGAGAGCCAGCTTTCCGCGACCTCCGGGCAGACTGTCCGTCAACGAGTCGTATGGGGACGGCCAGAGGTGACCGAAGGAGAGCGGACTCCACATGACGCAGTCCTGCTCGAGGAGGGACCGGAGAGCCAGGTCGAGGCCATGGTGGTCGAGGCGCTTGGGCAGAGTCCCGGCCTCGCTCGCGCGGATGACCTGCTGGTGTGCGTTCTGGTAGCCGATCTGGGTCTCGGCATCCAGGAGTCGGGCCAGGCGCGTGGTCTGGATGCGCTGGGAACGTCGGCGGTCGCCAGAGGGTTCGGTGTCGGACATGAGGGCTCCTTGAACCGGGCTTCGCGCGCGCACCGCCCCACCTCAGTGCGTCGCCAAGCCGTCAGTCAGGACGCCATCACCATGTCGATCATTGTGGTTGTGCCGGTTCGAGCGTGGGCTCAGTTCACCCGGGACGGTCAACGGTGGGGATGACCGGCGGGAACGCGCACCGAGGGCGCGGCCAGCACGCATCGTCGCAGGGAGTCGACGAACGGCACAAGACCACCTTGATGCGCGACCGGACATGACCGAACGGCGCACGGAACAGACGTACTTCGAGCCGCTTGCGACCGCGCCGGTGTCCTCCCGCTCGCCCCACCCTCCCCTTGCCCGGCGTTCAGCCGCACTCGGGCGCCGAAGGCTGCCAGCATGGTGAGGCTGCGCGCGCCCGGCCTGTCCAGGGCGAACCGGTCTGCTGCGGCCCGCGGTTGGGAAGTAGTGGGCATATCGCCCGCGACCGTGGAGGACGCGCGATGCCCGGCCGACAGGAGAGATGATGACCGCCACCATGGTGCCTGCCGAGACAGCCACCGACCTCGGAAATCTGAGGACCGAGCTCCGTCACCACCATGGTCTGGCCGACTTCGACCGAGGCCTTCAGGAATGGCACATCCGCATCTTGGACGGCGACCGCGAGGTGGGCAGCCTGCGCGCAGCACGTTGCCTCTACGACAACACCGATAACCTGGCCGAGCGGATGGCTGACCACGGCGGGCTCTGTGCGATCGCGGCCACGCGGTTCCTCACCCTGGATGGCGACATCTCGGCCGAACTGGAAGAGGCTGTCGAGCAGCCCGGCAGCTTTCTGATCGTCGAAGGCCTGACCGTACAAGCCCCGTTCGACGACCAGATGGTGATCACCACCGTCGTCGCTGACGTCATCGACCGTCTGACCGACAACTTCTATGCCGTCGTCCTGCCCCGCGCGACACCAACCGCAGACGCGGGCACGACCCTCCTCGCCCAAGCCGGCACCGACCTTGCCGCCGAAGCCGTTTGTGACGAACTGCAGATCATCGACACGTGCCTGGCAGCACCCGAGCGCGCCGCAGCCCACGCCCGCCAACGGTTCGCAACCCGCGTCCAGCACCCCAACTGGCACCTCGACGACGAGGAGGACGCATGGCCAGACGACGAGGACGAAGGCGTGCTGACGCCCCGCACGATCGCCGTGCTGGGCCTCGCCGGCGAGGAACTGTCCACTCTGGCCTGGCAGGAGGTCACCGCGCTCGGCGACGAACCCCTGACACGAGGCGCCGGAGGCGTGTTCGGCCAGCTCCCGGCCATCACCCTGCGCCGGGACCGGCAGTGGCGCAGGAGAATGGCCAGAGCCTTCGACGATCTGACCAACGACCTGCGTGATGCACACCAGAACGGTCTGGAACCCCGCTGCACGGCTGAGGAGATGGCCCTGCACCTCATGATCCACCGTGCTCGGTCGATCACGACGAACCGTCCCAACGCCGTGCGTGATCTGGTCGCCGCACTGCCCGCCAGCCATGCCGACTACGACTGGGAGGGCTGCTCCGACGACCTCTTCGAAGACCACGACGTGCTGATGCTCTTCGACGCCAGGCTCGACGGCCTCGAGGACAAGGGCAGCGACATCCACCAGGCCTTGGGCATGGTGAACCTGGCCGCCGACGAGTGGTTCGAGCCGTTCCGAACAGACGGAGCACGCGATCCGGACCGGGGATTCCGCCACTGACGCTCCGCCTGCCCCCTGTCTCGTACGCGCGACACCTTCAGACTGTATCGCCGTCGCCATGGACTGCGCGCCGCCAGGCTCGGTAGAGAGCTTCGAGCTGCCGACGCTCGCGGGCCTCGGCGGAGAGCACGGCGGCCAGGACGTCGCGGTCGGTGTAGCGATCGAGGATCTGCCAGACGATGTCACGCAGCTCAGCGGGATCGAGCGCTTCGACCTCCCACTGGACAGGAAGGCCCGGATCCAACCCGTGCCGAGCAGCGAACGCCGGCCATCGTGGATCGCTCGACTTCCCCACGGCCGCGGGCAATTCGAGGCGCCGGGCCTGGTCGACGGTGAGCGCGATGTGCTCGATGTGGTCCCAGCAGTTGGTCCTGGTGATCCAGTCGCGCATGACGTCCTCGCCGCTCGCGTCCGCGTCGCCGACGTACGCCAGCACCTTCGGCCGCTGCTCGGCCGTGGCGCGATCGCGGACCATGCGCGCGTAGCTCTCGCTGCCGTATCCCCGTGAGACCAGGACAGGAATCCCGAGTTCGCCTACCCATTCCTCGAACAGCGCGCGCAAAGTGTCTTTCTCGGCGCATAAGTACACGGCACAGGCCTGATCACGGGTGCGATCGAGGCGGAACAGGTTCGGCAGGTCCGCGAGAGCGGCGTCTGCGTCCGGCCACGAGCGAGGTACGTGAATCTGCCGGGTGAGGTCGACCAGCTCGGGCCCCCGACCCGCCCGTACGGACTCGGCGATCTTCGCCGACAGCTTCCGGTACGCAGCCGGGCGGTTCGGAATCACCCCGAGCGAGCACAACCTGTAGAACAGCTGGCGCAGCGTCACTCGCGACTCATAGCCCGTGGCAACCTGTCGCGCCTGCTCCACCACCTCGGCCCACCGCGTCATGGGGTACTTGTACCCCGGCAACAGGCCGCGTCGACGAACGGGCCGCGCTCACAGCGTCGGGGCTCTCCGTCCGATGGTGGCGCTTCGGTGCCTTCAAGGACGTGCGGGCGTCCCTTCGATGCCGGTGGTTCTCGGGAAAGCGGCCGGGGTGGTGGGCGGCAGTGGGATCTCGTCCAGCCGGAGCCAACGTTCCTGACCGTCTCTGTCAGGGGCGAGGAAGCGGAAGTCGCGTTGTTCGTCGGCCTGGTGGTCAGCGTCCGCGACGACCCGGAGCAGCGCGCGCAGACGCGGGTACGGGGCTTGGCGGGCGCGGCCGATGACTTCAGGATCACGGAGCGCGAGCAGCATCAGCGAGGCCAGGTTGATGCCCGCGCTGTGGTGCTTGGCCACATGAAGCCGTACGTACGGCTGGTGGTCGTTCAGGAGCGAGGCGAGCGGCTCGTCCACCACGGTGTACCGCAGCAGAAGATCCCCACGCTGGAGCAGCATCTGGGTGCGCGGCGGCAGCAGTTCACCCGCCGTGATCTCCTCGCTGGCGTGCGTGGTCCGGCCGACCAGCGGTCCCTGTTGGAGCGCCGCGATCTGCGCGAACTGTTCGACGGTCACGTCGACCATGCGCTGGGAGTCCGGCAGGACGAGCAGGCAGTGGCCGTGGAAGACGGTGCCGTCTTCGCTCCAGGACTGCTCGGAGGTCCGGAACACCTCGGTATCGCCGTGCTGGCTGCGGATGCTGAGGTCGACCGGCTGGAGCTCTGAGCGGATCCCGTACTGGCCGTACGCATGGCGGAGGGCCAGCGCCGCGTCGACGCAGATATTCGACGGCGCACCCACGCCCTCCGCGATCGAGGCCCACAGGTGCGGCATCAACAGCTCGACGGTTGCTCCGGCGGGGCCTGCTCCAGCAAGGTGGCCTGCATCGCGAGGTTGCCCTTCAGAGGCAACGCACCCTCGTGCCGGGAGGGGTTTCGCTGTGCGGGCACGCTGTGCTGGCGGGCAGGGCGTTTCTGCGGCGACCGGTGGCGACGACCACGCTGCTTCTTCCCCATGCGCTGAGCGTAGGAAGGTCAGCGCCCGGGCGACAGAGCGCGTTTCGCGCCAGGATCACTCTGCGGCGCGCGCAGGGCGTGCGGGGTCACTCCGAGGGATCGCCGTCGAGGATGGACTCCAGCGGGCTGGTGCCCGCTGGGTGTACTTCCAGATCACCGTTGGCGTTGATCAGGCCACGTCGTCCCGGGAACGCCCGCTCGGCCGTCGCGATGTCTCGTTCGTCGAACTGGCCGCGGGCGTATGCGTAGATGACGCCGCGGATGAGTTCGGTCTTCCATGCGCCGGTCGGCCAGCGGGCCAAGTGGGCCTCGACGCTCATCGGGGCCTCGGCCGGCGGCAGATCAGGACTCAGCATGGTGCGTTCTCCTTCGGCGGAGGTGCAGTGGTACACGGTGGAGCGGTGCGTGGGCGCCGGCCTGGTCGGCCGGTCAAGGAGCGCTGCGTCACATGAGGAACAAACACCCGTCAGAGCGAGCGGAATTGCTGGATCGGCGGCGTGGGCAAGACGCGGTCGGGCGGCGAGATCCTATGGTGATGGGCTCGGGGATGATCGATGGGAAGTTCGGGGCGCCAAGCTGTGAGGACCTGGGCTGAAGCCTCGAACAGGGGCTTGGCAGTGCGTCGAGGGTGAACCAGCCCACTGGTCGACGAGATGCGGCTCCGCCGCGACCGGCTCGCCGCTCCAGGCCGTGGCGACAGCCCCGAGAGTGACGCGGTTCAGGCCGCCGAACGCGTCGTAGAGCATTGCGAACACGTCCACGTCCTGAGGCCGGACCGCGAGCCCGGTCTCCTCAAGGAGCTCGCGGGCCGCGGCGGTCGCCGCGTCTTCACCAAGATCGAGTTTCCCGCCTGGGAGCTCGAAAGTTCCCCCGTGGTGCTGTCCCAGCAGGATCCGGCCGCGGCCGTCCTGGACGATGACGCCAACCCCGAGCGTCGCATGGGGAGTTGGCGCCGCAACTGATCGTGGACGGCTACTGACGCGCGCAGGTGGGCGCGTGGCCGTACGGCGGGCCTGGATGAGCCGGCACTGCACCGGGCTGTCGCCGTCGTCCGGCCGGATCGTGGAGATGTTCTCCACGGCGAAGCCGTGCTCACTGAGCAGCTGTGTCCATGCGGTCTCGTCGAGGACCCACATGCGCAGCGGGACCGCGGCCTTGCCCTTCAACGGTGCATGCTCGGTGCGCGGTGCGATGGCCGCGGATGGTCCCTCGCCGGTGTTCGAGGTATGCAGGACGGATGCCAGAAGCAGACCGTCGTCCTTGACCGCGCCGGCGAGGGCGGGCAACAGGCGGTGCGGGTCGAGGTACATGAGGCCGAGCACCGAGTAGACGACGTCGTACGGCTCCGCGTCGTCCAGGAACGTGATCGCGTCGGCCTGGTGAAAGTGCACGTTCGGCAGGTGCCCGAAGTACCGGTTGGCCCGCTCGATTTGCGATGCGGCGTAGTCGACGGCGTCGACGTGAACGGCGTGATGGGTGACGAGGTGGGCGGCGTGCCGGCCCGCGCCGCAGCCGAGGTCCAGGACGCGCCGCCCGGCGAGGTCGCCGAACACCTCGGCACCGGGGCCGGTGCCGTACATCGCCCAATCCCAGATAGCGGGAACGTCGCAGGTCGGGCGGGATTCCAGGAAATGCGCCCCGATCCTCTCCCAGCCGGTGCGGTTCGCGTCGCTGGACGGCTCGTTCGTCACCTCGTCAGGCCGCCTTCGAGGCCTTGAGAGGGCGACCGTCCGCAGCGACCGGGACCACCTCAACGTCGGTCGCGCCAGACCCTGGCTTCGCCAGCTCGGCCCTGCGCGCTTCGGCGCTCGCCGCGTCGTAGCTGACAACCGACGTCCGCACGGTGCCGTCCTGCACCCATTTGACCTTGAAGCTCTTCACCAGCCTGCGTCCCTTCTGCTGGTACGCCTTGGTGGCGCCCTCAGGGGATCAAGACTCGCATCGCCCACTGACATCGCACTGGTGAGGGCGCCCGCGTGGGATGCGACGTTTGGGGTGTAGTCACCGGGCCGTGGCGGGGGCACGATCGAGGTGGAACAGCCACCGCGGAGAGGGGCACACCATGGCCGGCGGGAATGGCTCCGGGCCGAGCCCTAATGATCCCGAGGAGATCCCTCAACAGCCGGGAGAGGATCCGTCGCCGAACGGACACCAAGAAGAGGACCCCGGGCCGCTGCCCGAGGAGTAGCAGGCCGTGAGCAACGCTGAGTTCGTCGACGGTCTCATCAAGCAGGGCGATCTCAATGTCCGTTGGCGCGAGGTGTTCCTGCGTGCGGCCCGCGCCGACTATGTGCCTGATCTGATCTGGGAGAACAACAGCGGACGGTGGCGGCAGATCGACCGTCGCACCGAGCCCAAGGAGTGGTTCGCGCGGGTGCACAGCCCCGACTACGTCGTGCTCCAGCTCGACGACGGCCAGGCCGACGGTCCCCGGCAGATGACGTGCTCCTCCTCGATGCCGTCCGCCAACGCCGCCCTGCTGGAGGCCGCGGACCTCGCGCCGGGGATGCGGGTGTGCGAGGCCGGCGGCGGCTACGGATGGATGGCCGCGCTACTGTGCGCGCTCGTCGGTGACGCGCACGTCACCACCATCGAGCTCGACCCGGGGCTCGCCCGCGAGGGGCAGATGCACCTGCACGCGGCCCGTGTTCACCCCCATGTGGTGCGCGGTGACGCCGCCCGCGGGTATCCCCGCGGTGCGCCGTACGACCGGATCGTCTCCACAATGGCCGTCCGCCGGGTCCCGACGGCCTGGCTGCGCCAAGCTCCCGGCGGTCTCATCGTCACCCCGCTCCACACCCCGCTCGCCGGATACGGGCTGCTGCGCCTGGACGTCGCCGACGACGGGCGCAGCGCGAGCGGCCACTTCGTCGGCGACGTCGCGTTCATGTGGTCACGGCCGCAGCGACCCGCCAACTGGCCTCCCGCCACGGAGCCGATCCGGGAGTCGACCACGCTCCTCGATCCGGAAGCGATCGCCCGCGATCCACGCATCCGGTTCGCGCTCGGCCTACGCCTGCCCGACGTGTCGTACGGCTGGCGCTTCGACGCGGGCGAGCGACACGAAACGCTCCGCGTACGCCTCCACGACGACGCGGGCTCCCGCGCGGTCGCCTTCTGCCACGGCCCCCGCACCGTCTACCAGAGCGGGCCGCGCAACCTCTGGGACGAACTCGAAGCGGCCTACGCCTGGTACGAGACCGCCGGCTCCCCAGCCCGCCACGAGTTCGAGGTGACCGTACGCGCCGCCCACGGCCGTCACAACATCCGGCACCTGCCGACCGGCGAAAGCTGGACGCTGCCCCCACTCTCCTCGGAGACCCGCGCGCGGGCCAGGGCAGCGCTGCCTCCGTTGGCCGGACGCGGCGGCTGACCGTCTCCCCTGCTGGGCGGACACCGTCCTCCCGCTGGCCGTACGCCAACTCGACTACCACTGCAGGTCGAGATCTCGTCCTTCGACAAGGTGAGACCGAAGAACTGTCCTTCAGGAAACGGCGGTTGATGTCAGTGGGGCCACCTACCATCGACGGCACGCGGGCTGAGGCCGCCCGCCTCGGAGGGCACGTGAGTACACCCGGCACCACCGTCGACACGCTGGCGTTCCGTAGCGCCCTGTCCGTGACGAGCGTGGACACCCTCTTGGACCAGGTGCGGCGCTCATTCGGGGTGTGGGTCAGTCAGAAGTCCGGGCGGCCCATCTCGATGGAGTCGGGCCAGCAGTACCTCGATAACGGCGTTGTCCTCGTGTCGCAGTCCGCGTACGACCTGGACGGCTGTGAGGTAGCGGGCCGGCTGCAGCTGCGCGAGGACCGGCCGGAGGCCACCTGGCGGACCACCGTGACCGCGGTCCGCAGCGAGGGCCGCGGCGTCGTAGGGATCGACCTTGAGTGCTTCGCAAACTCGCCCTCGATACGGCCGGGCAAGCCGCGGCTGGTGATCGACCTGGTGCGTGAACTCACCGCGTACGACAGTCTGTCCCGCCTCAGCGTCCATCCGCTGCGGGTGACCGTGGAGCAGGTCGATCTACTCATCGACGTGCTGTGCCACCCCGACCGCGTACTGCCGACCATCGTCGCTGCCCGGCCGCTACGCGGCGAGACCGTGTGGTCAGATCGCATCACCCGGATCGCGCGCGAGGCCGCGGGCGATGCCTCGCTGTACCTCCTTGCCGATCCTGAGGCCGTGGAGGCCTTCCGGGCCGCGATCGGCGAGGACCACCGCGTTGCCCTGGGCGCGGTGCGCACCTACCTTCCCGAGGTCGATCCCGCCTGGGCGCCGGATGCGGCGCGGCACCGGTTCGTGACCGCGGCCCGCCTCACCGACCCCAAGGACCATGCCTGGCGCGGCGTCGCTCGACAGGTACAACGCGCAGCACTGGAGCGTCCCCTGCCTGCGCCGCTGACCACCGTCGCGTTCCCTGACCTCACTGAGCGCAGCCGGCTCGAGCGGCGCGAATCTGTCGACAAGGCCCGGCTGCTGACCACTGTGCCCGCCCAGGGCACCACTCGGGAGCAGAACCTGCGCGACGAGGTCACCGTGCTGACCGGTCTCCTGGAAGAAGCCGACCGACAACTCGCCGAAGCAGCCCGTACCGCCGAGCTCGCCGCACGCACCGCAGCCTCTCTGACCGGCCGGCTCGAAGTCGCGCTCGGGCAACGGGATGAGGAGGTCGAGGACCACCTGCTGACCCTCGGCTCGCTCGAGCGCGTGCAGGCCGAAGCCGACGAGCTGCGGGTGCGGCTCCTGCGCGAGGGCCGCGTCGACGACGTGGTCGCGGCCGCCGAAGTCCCAGCAGGACTCCCGGCGAGTTTCGAGGAGCTGATGGAACGCTTCGACGCCCTCCCCCATCTGACGATTACCGCCGAGCTGCAAGTGGCCTTGGGCCTCGATCAGCACGCCATGGCGCGTACCTGGGCCGCGAAGGCCTTCACCGCGCTGCGGGCGCTGGACTCCTACGCCGAGCACGCGAAGAACGGGTTTGCCGGCGGCTTCTACCAGTTCTGCCTCAACCCACCGGCGGGCGCGAAGAACTACTCGGTCAAGCAGATCGCCATGTCCGAGACGCCCACCACCATGAGCGCGTACGGCGATGAACGGCAGCTCCCCACGCTCGATGGCAGGGCCGAGATGCAGGCCCATATCAAGCTCGGCTCGAAAGGCACCGTGAGCCCGCGGATCTACTTCCTCGACGAACTCAAGACCGAACCGGGACCCGGCCGTCTGTATGTCGGATACATCGGGCCGCATCTCACCAACACCAAGACCACCTAGGAACCGGCTCATGTGACGGCCACGTCAGGGGGCCAGCTCGCAAGTCAGGGTGCCGCCGGGGTGGTTGGTCCCTTCGTGCTGCCGTGCGGGTCTCCGACGTGGAGGGGGGCGCGTTAGGCTCTGGCCCGCACTTGGGTCGAGGTCTAGGGGGAGGGCCAGTGGCGCTGCGGGTTGGGGATCCCGAAAGTATCGGCGGATACCGCCTCTTGGGACGTCTCGGCGCCGGCGGGATGGGCACGGTGTATCTGGCGCAGGCCGAATCCGGGCGCAAGGTCGCTGTGAAGGTGGTGCACCAGCAGTTCGCCGAGGACTTCGAGTTCCGCACCCGCTTCCGCCAGGAAGTCGCCGCTGCCCGCCGGGTGTCAGGAGCCTTCACCGCACCGGTCGTGGATGCGGATGCTGATGCGCCGCGGCCGTGGATGGCCACGCAGTACATTCCCGGCTCCAGCCTTGGTAACCGAGTGCGCCGCGACGGCCCCTTGACCGACCCGGCCGAGCTGCGGTTGCTGGCTGTCGGCCTGGTCGAGGCCCTACGGGACATACACAAAGTCGGGGTGATCCACCGCGACCTGAAACCGGACAACGTGCTGCTCACCGACGACGGGCCACGGGTCATTGACTTCGGCATATCAAGGGCCGCCGACCAGCAGACCCTGACGGTCACCGGCCGCATCTTGGGGACTCCGCCGTTCATGTCGCCGGAGCAGCTGTCCTCCCCGCACCGCGTCCGTGCTGCCTCAGATGTGTTCTCCCTCGGCGCGGTGCTGGTGTATGCCACCTGCGGCCACGGCCCCTTCGACGCGGACAACCACTACCTCACGGCCTACAACGTCGTCCACGAGCCCGCGGCCGTCGCCCATCTGTCCGGCACAGTCCGCGAGATCATCCAATGGTGCCTGGCCAAGCAGCCGTCTGAACGCCCCGGCCTGGACGACCTGTTGAAGGCGTTTCGTGCCGCGCCAGAAGACGACTGGGGCATTCGCCCCCTGCTGTCACCGGTGCATGAGGACAGCGCCCCACGCGCCACACCACGCGTATGGTGGCGGCGGCGTCCGATCGCCGCACTCGCAGCGACGGCGACCGTCGCCGCCACCGTCACGACAACCTGGGGCCTGGGCCTGTGGGACCAGGACGCAGGCACGCCACGTGATCCTGCCGCAGCCCCCGCTTCCACCCCCACATCTGAGACCAGGCCGCCAGCGGTCGAGAAGAGAGCGGCGCTACGACCGGCCGGATGGTCCCTGTGGCAGAACAAGCTCACCGAGCGAGAGACCAACATCAAGCGCTGCGAGGTCTCCCCCACGGTGCTGCTGTGCGCATCGGGCAACGACCGGCTTGCCGCCTTCGACACAGACACCGGAAAGCGGCTGTGGCACAAGCCCTTCACCGATCCGGCTCAGGGCCAGTTCATGGGCATGGCGACCACAGGAGCCAGGGCCTACTACGTCGAGACCGCTAACGACGGGCCAGAGTCGACGCGGATCCGGGCCATCGCCCCCGCCTCGGGAAAGGTTCTCTGGTCCACCCCGCCACGATCGGTGGCACCGTTCACGGAGACTTTCGCGTACGTACCGTCCGCGGTCGTGGCCTTGGACCCCGCCCAGCGGCTTCAGGCCTGGGACCCAGAATCGGGGCGTCCACTGTGGACTGAAGGCATCAACGGCGATCCTCAGAGTTTCCGGCTCCTCGTCAGCCAAGATCGTCTGTACCTGGAGGAGTGGCATCCCGACCGGGAGCGCTACATGCTTTTCGAGGTTGACGCCCAAAGCGGCAAGAAGTCCCTTACCGCGACCTACGACACGGAGCGGCTGGTCCTCATCGCGGAGAAATCCATCGTGGTGAGGCAAGCCGACGGCTCGCTGGTCATCGTCCGCAACGACGGAACCCGGATCACGACGACCCTGCCGGACACCCCGTACATCGCGGAAGCGGACGGCATCGTGTACTTGCGGATGCGCGATGGCATGGTCGTGGCCGCGAACGCCGTTACAGGTAAACGGCTCTGGGCCAAAGCCACCAAGGCCGAGGCCGACGAATTTGCCGCCCCTGTGATGGCCCGTGACGGTCGTATTTACCTCACGGATGACCGTGGCAGGGTGCTGTGCCTATCGGCAGCTGAAAAGGGCCGAATCCTGTGGCAAAGTGCAGCCCGGATGACCACTGATGGGTATCGCGTGTTGTTGCTGTCCGTGACTAAGGAGACCGTTTACATCAGTACGCTCGAGCGGATGGATGCCCTGCAACCGCCAAGTTGAACGGCTCAAAGACTAGGGCCCCAGGAGGCGAGTGTCCCGGTCAACAGAGGGTGTGACAGGCCGGTGATCGCGGCAGCCGTTGTATGGGCGCAGCACCGACGGTCAGAATGGGCCATGGCCGGGATGGCCGGGTACTCGCCGACGGGGGCAGGGATTGCTGATGAAGAACGCCACCTCATGGTCTGGGGCGAATCCTTACTCCCCCGTTGCTGATCCCGAACTGCCCGCGCATGTACACGACCTGATCGCCACGGGGAAACCGCGCACCCTCGAGATCTACGGTGATCCTGAGATGCCGGACCGCTGGCTGCTTGGCACGCTCACCCACCACGTCGCCCGGGTCGGCCTGCCGATCGGGGCGGCAACCGGCCTGTGGGCCGTGTGCAAGCACCTCGGGAACAAGACGGCCGACGCCGTCTACGCAAGCAACACCGGCGCCTTGCACTTCCTGTTCGAGCGAATCGCCCACTACCTCGGCCCCCTGTTGATCCCGGCCGCCACCCTCGCCTCGGTCTACGTCGTGCTTCAGGTGTTCAGCGCAGCGAGTGATGCCCGTCTATGGCGGGAGGTACGCGAGGCCCGTGACCGGTATGTGCTTCCCTCCCAGCTCACCGACGAGGCCGCCGCTCTGCTGCAGCAGGCCCGTTCCGCGGCGCGTCAGATCCTCGACTCGGAGGTCCACGAGCGCGATCTGATCGACCGGCAGCGCGCTCAACTCCAGTTGCCCGTACAGGTCTGGGAAGTGGCGCGCTCTCTCGCCCAGTACAGTCGGCTCAGCGAGCAAACCGTCGAGGAACCTCAGGGCGAGAGCACTGTCGCCTTGGTCACGGCCTGGCGCTCCGATTTGGCGTCCGGGCTCGCGGCGATCGAGCAGCAGGTTGAAGCGCTCGAGTTGTATGCGGCGCAGACGGCGGAAGCTGACGCCCGGCTCAAGGAACTCAAGCTGGTCGAGCAGCTGGAGAAGGGCAGCAGCGAGCTGCTCGACTTCCTCGCCGCCACCGTGCGCTCCGAGCGCGCGGTCGAAGGGATCGATGAGATGACCCGCGAAGCCTCTGCGGTCGCAGGCCGGTTCACCACGGCGTTGATCGCCGCGAAAGAGGCCGCAGCGCAGGCCTTGCCGGCGGCCAAGCGCGACGAGACCTCGTCCGCCTGAACGCGGTCATTCGGTCGGACGAGCGTGGTCGTAGCGGTGTTCGCGGGACGCCTCGGGGGGCTTGAAGCTGGGCGTGTCCGGTGGCGGCGATCCGCAGCACAAGGGAGCGGTGCGCGTCTGGGTGGGCGGCGAAGCCGGCGCACATGGCGCCTGGTTGGCCGGAGGTATGTCCGGTCTCGTGGCAGACCAGGTGGCCTTCGTCGGCCAGGCACTCGCGTATGAGGTCGGCGAGCCGTCCGGGTGCCAGTTTGCCGCGGTCTTGGGGCCGGAAGTCGCAGGTCGCGCTGCGCTCGGCCATGACGCGGACCTGGTCGGTGGCGGTGTCGGTGACCGGGGTCTGCCCGTGGTGACCGGACCGTACGCGGTGCCGACATCGTGCCTCCCGAGGCGAGTTACACAGGAGCGCGGGCGCCTCTTGGGCAGGTGGGTCAGATGGTGACGGTGTACGAGCTGCCGGGGAACTCCCACTCCCCATCCGAACCGTCTCCGATGTCCTCCACGATGACGTAGTCAATGAAGTCCTCTTCGAAGTCCTCGTCCTCCAGTGTTCCTGCGAGCCACTTCCGCTCGATCACCGTCCAGTCACCGTTACGACCGTCGATACGGAACGGCGCGGTCGTTCGGCCGCTGGCACTGGGGCCGCCGCGGAAGCGTTCGTCGTCGCCGGTCTTGACGACACCGGTGATCTCGAACTGGCCGTGCTTGAACGAGTCCGGGATCGGGCCGGGGACCATCGCGGTGTCCTCGTACGCGGCGTGGATGACGTCGATGTAGTTGCGGCGGACGTTGTACTCGGCGTCCGACAGCCACTTCATCAAGGTGGCGGGGGTGACACTGAGCCCGGCTCGCTCGAGCGCCTCGTAGCCGCGTTTGGTGGCGGTGAGCTGGGAGAGCTGGGCATGCCAGTGCTTGGCGTGGTAGCTGGACAGGCGCCGCATGTGGCCGCCGTGGTCGTGGAGCAGCGCGCTGAGGGCTGCGCCGAGGGAGTTGCCTGTGCCTTGGGCCATCAGGCCTCACCGCCCGCAGTCTTGACCTTGACGTCACCGAAGCCGGTGCCCACCGTGTAGTTGCCGGGGGCCTCGCCGGTGCGGGTCCAGAACACGGCCTCGTCCACGTTGCGCAGCGCGATGAGGGTGTGGCCGTCCTGGACGGCTTGGTGAGCAGCGATCCAGTGCCGGACGGAGGCCTCGGCAACGAGGGCGATCCGCCAGTCGGGCCGCCAGAACGGCGAGTTGGCGCCCTTGGGCCACAGCAGACGCAGCGCGACGGAGACGCGGTACTTGTATTCCTTGTACGGTTCGCCTGCGGCGTCGATGAGTTCCGTGCGCGCCTCGCGGGCCTTGAGGTAGAACGGTTTGAAGAGTGATCCGTTCGCGACACCGGTCCAGGAGTCGTGGACGATCAGCGGCTCGGTGATGAAGCCGCTGTTGATGAGCCGTTGCAGCAGCCGCACATGCGGAGTGCTCGCCCAGACTCTGCCCTGATCGTCGGCCTCGGCGGCGAGACGGCCCAGGGGGTGTGGCATCTTCGGGTTCCGCCACGTCGGTACGGTGATCTGGAAGGCGCCGGCGTGTTTCCGGGTGACTTCGTCAAGCGGGCCGGTGTGCTGGAGCACGTTCGGGGCCAGCGGCACATCAGAACAGGCCGACGGATAGGAACCGTTGCGGTCGATGACGCACTGCAGGCCGTCACCGAGACTTGCGGGGACGATCAGTCGGTCGCTTTTGTCCCCCTTCTCCTGTCGGCCGCGCTTCCTCTTCTCGACCGTGACGTCGGGGTGGACCCAGCGCGGCTCGCCCGCCATGACCTCGCGGAAGAGCGTCCACGGCTCGGCGTCCCGTTCCTTCTTCGCGATCACGGGAAGCGGGTGGAACTTCGAGCGCTTCATGCAGTCCTTGAGGATGTTCAGCCCGGGGAAGACCGTGCCTTCCGGCTCATCCTCGTCGCCGGGCTGCACCCACGCGTCGTCCTGCTCGTCGTCCGCGTCCTCTTCGACCCTCGTCGCCGTGCCGGTGGGCGAGGGTGTCGGCGCGGGCGCGGAGGGCTCCGAGGGCTGCTCGGGCGGCGGCGCGTCGGGGCCGTTCGTGGTGGGCGCTGTCTGCAGTGCGGGGGAATTCGCGCTCAGCGCGGGGGCGTACGAGCGCAGCGCGGCACCCAGGCGCTGTCCCTCGGGCGTGTCCGGGAGCGCGGTCACCGCGGAGAACACCGCCACCAGCTCGTCGGTGAGCTCCTCCACCGCGGTGTCGTCCTGCTCGACGGCCTTGCGCAGCGCGGCGAGGACGTGGGTGGCGGCCGCAGGCAGGCCCTGCTGCGCGCCGGAGGTATACGGGAGGGCCGCCTCGGCGAGCTCGGTGGCGCGGGTCTCAGAGGCGTCAGTGAAGCGGGCGTGGAGCAGTTCGGGGCGCAGGAAGGCGGAGCCGATGGTGCCGAAGTCTCGCTCGGCCACGTCGACACGGGCCTTGGCCGGGCCCGGAGCCTGGGTCACGGTCAGGACGAGGTCGGCGTCCAGCCGGTGCAGGATCGCGGAGTCGTCGCTGTCGACGATCGCCAGGACCGGGATGCTCAGGGTGCGGGCAAGCGCGGCCAGGACCTGGGTGGCGCCCGGCAGCTGCGGGCCGGACAGTGGAAGGCGGGTGCTCGGCGCGACCTGCAGCCGGTCCACGACAACCAGCGCCAGGTCGCCGACGGAGGGGGCCGTGTCCGCGATCGCCTCAGCGGTCAGATCACTGCCGTCGTCGATCAACAGGGGTGCGTGGGCGAGTTGCTGGGCGACCTGCTGCTCGTACTCGGTGAGCTGGCCCTGCTTCAGGCGCGGGTAGTCGCCGCCGGTCTCGGCAGCCAGGATGCGGCGCATGATGTCGTCACGGTTCGGGCCGGACGCCGCATACAGGACCGGGCGGCCGGCGACGAGGGCCGTGTGCCGGGCGGCCGCGAGGCCGAGCAGGCTCCCGCCGACGTTCGGCTCGGCCGCGACGAGGTGCAGGCGGCCAGGCTGCAGTCCGCCGGTGGCGGCATCCAGGGCGGCCAGGCCGAACGAAACGCCCCGAGCCGGGCGGGACGTCAGGGCACCGGTGATGGTGTCGCCGAGCGTGGCGAGCTGACGCTTGGGGGTGCCCTCGGTGCCGTCCGGACGGGCGGGCTTCCGTTCCGAAGTCATGAGCGGCCTTCTTCCTGGCGGGTCTGCTGAGGTGCCGGGGGCTCATATCCGGGCCAGCGCTGGCGAAGTCGCCGGAAGCGGGTCTGTGCCTGACGTCGGTCCGGCATGCCCAGAGCAGCCGCAATCTCGTCCCAGACGTGCCCGCGTGCGCGGGCATGGGCGATCAGTTGCAGTTCGACGAAGTCGATTTCGGTGCGCGCGTCACTGACCAAGGTCAGGCCGGCGAGGAGGTCGTCACTGTCGAGCGCCTGCTCGTGCGCGACGAGCTCTTGTCCGTGCTCCTCCCGGAACAGCGCTGCACCTACGTCGTTGAGAGCTTGGCCGCTGACGACGGCGCGACCGTCGCCGTGCCGCTCGGACAAGTGCGCTCTGGCGGCCTGTCGCGCCTTCTCCTGACTCAGCTTCGCGAGTTCTTTCAACAACGCCATCACGTCATCATACTGAGGACGCGGGCAGTTGTCATCAACTTGAGGACATTCGCGGCGGATTGCTTGCCGCCGCGGGTGCGAAGCGGGCAGCCGGGCGCCGCAAACGATCCCGCAGAACCCCCGCCGTCGCGCCCCGCGCTTTGGCAGACTCACCGCATGGTGATCGCGGCACGGCCACGGAGGACATGATGAGTCAGCCGGAACAACCTTGGCAGCCACGGCCGCACGAGCTGCCGTTCACCACCCACCTGATCAACCCTCACGGTGACCGCCATCTCGGCTTCAACGAAGCCGACGGACGCTTCTACCGACTCTGGCAAGACCGGCGGCCCGAGCCGCTGCACGCCGGGGATGCGATCTTGCTCCGCCCGAGCGACATCGACCAGATCATTAAGCTGTCGATGATCTGGGCCATGCAGCATCCCAACCAGCCTCGTAGTGGCGACCTCGCCGACGAGGTGGCTGCCGGAGCCAAGGCCGTCGTGTTGCACTTCGCCCAAGCCGCTCAGCACCCCGTACGGCGCTAACGGCTCGTTGTACGACGTCGCAGGGATCGCGTCCACACTCTTCGCCGTACGGTCTCCGCCTGCCTCTCAGCCGCCAAGGCGGGCGCAGGCTCATCGTGTCCGAGCTGCAGAAGCTGGCGCAGCAACCCAGCGCGGACGAGAACCGCATGGATCGCCGCGGCACGCTCTCCCGGGGATCCAGTCACCGGAATAGGGATGGCGTTCTTCACTGGGCGTCTGCTCCCTTCCCGGCCTGATGCCGCTCGATGATCACGCGATGGGAGGACTCACCGCCTGCTGCCAGGGTTGTACGGACTCAGCCAGCTCAGGAACATCTGCCCCACTATGCGCGCGGCGTCGATGCGGCTGCGTGCCGCTGGCCGGGCCCCCCACGGCGAGGTCCGATCACCGGCAGATCCCGAGCGGGTCAACCGCTCTCAGGATTCGCCTCGCCCTTCGCAGCCTGTGCTTGATGAGCTTCGATCCGGGCCAAGATGGCCTTCCCGAAGGCACGGACCTCGTCGGTGTAGTCGATGCCGCATTCACGAGCCGCTTCCCGAGCTCGCATTTCTCGCTCTTGATCAGTGAGGGGAGCAGGGGCTCCTTGCTGGTCGGGGAAGTCGGCGACGAACAGGTCGAGGCCTGGGCTCAGCTGGCGCGCATTGCCGCGCATCGCCGCGGCCTCCTTCACCAGACGCTCCTTGAGCTGCCAGTCCTCGGCCCGCCGTGTTGCCGACCATTGAACGTACTCGGGAAGCGAGAGCTCCAGGCTCGCTGCGTGTGCGGCGATCGACGCACCCTGCTCCGTGGAGAAGACGGCGAGGACCTCGACGTCTTCGGACTCGCTGTTGGTCATGGCTCCCATCTTGCCGCTCCCCGCCACCGTGCGAGGCTCCAGTCGTTCCTCCGGCACCATTCGCGACGGCTCGCCCCTGGATCCGCTGGTCGACCGCACCAGATGGGACTCTGTGCCTCAAATCGCAGCCGCCACCTGCGTGTTGCATGCACGTGAACATGGCTTTTGCTCTGATTTGAAAAACTCTCTGTCTCTTGATGCCTTAGGGGTGCTGGTGAGGACTTTCGCAGTGGGCGGATCTCGTGTCGGTGCAGTCTTGGGTGCCGGCGTCCTGGTGGTGTCGGCGCTGACTCCTGCGGCGGCCGATACCCCTGCACCCAGCCAGGTGGAGACCTACGCTCTGCCGCTCGGCACCAAGGTTCCTTCCCTGACGGAGCTGCGTCGCGAGCGAGGCCTCGACGCTCTGCGGACCGCAGCCCGTGTGTACGACGACGAGCGGCTCGCCCTGGAGACCGTGGGCCCGGCCGCGCGCTACGCGCCCCTGGCGCGCAGTGCCTCCGCTGTCGCCCCTCCACCACCTGCGACGCGGTCTGTCGCGGGCGGGCCGGTG
The DNA here is from genome assembly GCF_016464295.1 of Streptomyces sp. N35. Taxonomy (NCBI): domain Bacteria; kingdom Bacillati; phylum Actinomycetota; class Actinomycetes; order Kitasatosporales; family Streptomycetaceae; genus Streptomyces; species Streptomyces sp. N35. Next base: position 29,284 of record NZ_JAEIMH010000005.1, read on the forward strand.
CGCTATCCGGATCCGGCCCGCACGATGTCGCTCGCCGAGTGCGCCAAAGGCCTGGGAAAGAGTCGGAAGTTCTACCTCAAGTCGCGGTTCGCGGTGTGCTCGGGAGCGTCGTTCGTGCAGACCTGGCTGCGCAACGGTCGGCTCTCGGGCCGGAGCATGTTCAACGTGCGGGTGATCGGCACCATCCCGGACAACAGCCGCACCATCACCTTCCGCTACTACGTCACTGACGTGGAGAAGACGGGCACCACGGGCGCCTCCGGGATGCCGATCCGGATCAAGGGGCAGGTGGCCAAGAGCTGGCCGGCCCGCGCGCGGTACACCCACGGCGGCACCATTCCCGCCACCGCGCGGACCTTCTCCCAGCTCGGTCGGCTACGGACCTTCACCCACACGGTGCGCGCCGCCCCGGGAGGAGGCCGGACCGCGGCCGACCTGGTGCATGCCGTCTACGAGCCGACGGTGTCGATCACGCCGACGCCAGGCTGGACAATGGGCCCGGGCAGTACCGGCGGGAAGCTGTTCCTGCTCGCCCCGCGCTGGGACGCAGCTCGCTACCTCGGCAACGCCACCGGCGGCGGCAAGCCGGCCAACAAGGGCGCCGCCACGTTCAGTTACACCACCGCCCTCGCCTACAGTGGGCGTCCCGGCGCGGTGGAGCGGGCAGTGGCACTGCACATCAGGGACGCGTATGCGGACCCGGCAGCGACGAAGCCGCCGAACACGGCGAAGAAGCTTCCCGGGCAGAGCGTGAAAGATCCGCTGCATCGCCTGTACACGAACACCGCGCGGCGCAAGGCGAACCGGGCGAAGGCGATTGCGCACTGCCGCGCCCACTTCGGCGCCGGTTACACCGCAGGCGGCAAGCAGTGTGACGAGTTCCCGTTCGCCACCACCTACGAGGGCTGCGCCCAGAAGGCGTACGAGAAGAACGCGGCGAGCAACAACTGCTCGGTGCGGCCACTCGTCGGCGGCGAGAACCGCAACGCGGGCATTCTCCTGAGCCAGTTCTACACGAAGAACCGGATCATCGACGGGTACGAAGACGGCTTCACCATGCACGTCCGTTCCTGACGCCGTGCTGGCGCCCGGCCGTGGCCCGGGCGCCAGCACGTACGGATGCCTCAGCCGGTCAGGGGCCAGAACTGGGCGAGGTAGCGCTCGATGCCTTCGGGGACGCCTTGCTCGGCGAGCGGCCGCACGGCCTCGCGGCCGGTGCAGTACAGCCGCACTCCCCAACGCCCCGGACGGTCGGTGAGGTGAATGTAGTCGGGCATCGGGCCCGCCGCCGCCCAGACCGCGAGCTCCCCGCTCGTGCACGCGAGTTCGGCCTCGGCTTGCGCCTCCCACGCCTCTCGGTCGTCCGCGGGCGGCGCCGGCGCGCTCCAAACCTCCACGTCGAGGTATGCGGTGTGGGTGTGCCCAGCGCTCTCCACGTCGATCCGCCCATCGAGGACCGCGACGAACCCGTCGCTGCTGCGGTCCTCCGGATACGGCACGGGTACCGCGGTGTCGTCGGCATCCTGCAGACTGAACCCGAAGAAGTCGACCTCCACCTCAACGCGCTGCCGCGCGAGCAACTTAGGCACGCCTACTCCCTGAACACCTCGGTGAGCCCCGCACAGCACCGGGCTACTCGACGTTCCCATGGTGCCGGTGCGAGGCGAGCGGACTGGCGAGGTGGGCGGCGAGTCCTTGGACGAGTGGCCTCATCGCCCCGGGCGGATTCCTCAGAAGGCGCGCGGGCCTGCGTCGGTGGAGCGGACGTCGTCGGCGTACATCTCCTCGTCCTTGTCGATCGCGCACTTGTACTTCGACGGCTGGTTCAGCAGGACCTTGGCCACGTCGGGGATGTGCCAATTCCTGACCAAACTGGCGGGCCTGGTTCTTCACCGAAGCCGAACCCGCCGGTGCGGGAAGCGTCGCGGAACAACTCCCTCCGGCCACTTGCGGATCTCGATCCGACGACGTCGTTTCCTGGCGCGCCTGCGTGCTGTGACGCTCTCTCCATGTCCCCACTGGTTGCCACATTTCGGTCTGCACCCGAAGCGGACCCGGATCGTCCTCACCTCGGCTGCTTCGGGGGCACCCTGATGGCGCTGATGGTCCTTTTGGCCAATGCGGCCATCGCCGTTCAAGTCGGCTTCGCATCAGGTGTGTTGGGGTTGTTTCCCAACGTCTCTGAAGGGTGTCCGAAGTCAGGGCCCTCTCCGCAGGCGCAGCCGGTCATGAACTGGACACCGGTCCTCGCCTTCGGCACGCTGGCCGCGGGTGCGCTCCTGATTTCGGCTGCGCTGCTGCTCTTCGGGCCCCGAAGCACCGCCCTTGTGCAGACGGTCTGTGCGGTCATCCTGTGCCTGGTCGCGGTGAACGTCACAGTGACCGAGTGGCGCGACGCCCACCCGCAGCTGGCGGCAGCCGAGGAGGAGCTGCACGACGACGAGAACAGTGCCCACCGCCGCACCGCCGAGATGTCCCCGTCCTCCGAACGCGCCGCACGAGCCGAGGCCGCACGCATCGAGCCCGTGCTCGGACGCCTGTGGGAGCACCGCACTTGGGACGTCGCCTCCGTTCGCGCGGCCCTACGCGAACTCGGCTATGGACAGCAGCAGTCCACGAAGGACGGCCGATACGGCATTCTCATCGTCACGGAGATAAACCAACAGAGCGCGGGACTGAACCGCCGGTTCGAGACCGACCCCTCCGCCACACCTCCTGGCTCGATCGTCGCCCTGTGGGTCCGACCTGACGCCTGTATTGCCGCTTACGTGCAGTCCACCAACTACGAGGTGAAGGTGACTGGCCCATACCTGGAAACAGGGTGCTTCGAACCTCCGCGCGGCCACTGACCGACTCAGTCCGGCGGGCACCGGCGGCCCCTCAGTTCAAGCGAGGAAGGCACTGCAGAAGGACAGGTCAGGCGCTGCGCTTCGTCCCGGCGCTCGCCTTCTTGGCCGTGGTCTTCTTCGTGGCAGTCTTCTTGCCCGCAGCCCTCTTTGCGGCTGCCTTCTTGGCGGGTTTCGGAGCGAGCTCGTGCACGCTCGCCTTCGTCCCTTCACCGCGGCCCTCCTGGGCCTTGCGTACGGAGTCCTGCAGCGCGGCCATCAGATCGACGACCTGCCCGGCAGGCTCGACTTCAGTTTCGGCCGGTTCGAGGGGGCGGCCTTCGTGCTTGGCCGCGATGACTTCCTCGAGCGCGTCCCGGTAGGTGTCGCGCAGCTGGTCGATGTCGACATCGCTGAGGGATTCAATGAGGTGCTCGGCTTCGGCAAGTTCCTCGTCGGTGAGACGCACCTTGGACTTGGGTGCCAGGCCGGCCGGGTCCCGCAGTTCGTCGGGCCACCTCATTACGTGGAGGGCAATCGCCGGCCCGATGACTCGGAGCAGGCCGAGCCGCTCGCGATCGCCGCGAAGGCTGAATTTGGCGATCGCGACCTTCTGGCTGCGATCGAGAGCCTGCTTGATCAACGTGTACGGTTTCGCCGCCACGGGATCGCTGCACGTCAAGAAGTACGTGGCAGATCCGATCCGGAGCGGATCAATGGTGTCGGCCGGCACGAAGGAGACGATCTCGATGGCGCGGACGGTTGCGAGTGGCAGGCCATCGAGGTCCTGGTCCGTCACTTCCACAAGATCGCCCGTAGCGGTCTCGTACGCGCGGCCGATCTCGTCGGCACGCAATTCCTGACCGTCCAACTCACAAATTTTCCGGTATCGAATGCGACCGCCGCACCCCTCGACCGCGTGGATCTGCCGGAAGGAAACCGAGTGGTCCACGGTGGCTTTCTCCAAGACCACAGGCACCGTGACCAGGCCGAAGCTGATAGCTGAGCGCATGACCGGCATGACCGCCTCCCTCACTTCCAGGGTGGTCTTCACCGTATGCCGCGCGGCCGCGCGTCGCCTGAGCGAAGGCGATCAGCCGGTCACAGGGAGCGCAGGATGGCGACGGCCTTGCCCAGGATCACGTCGTCGGGGCCGAGCTCGATCGGGGCGAAACCTGGATTGCAGGGCATCAGCCGCACGTCGTTCTTGGTGATCTGCAGCTTCTTGATCGTGGCTTCGCCGTCGATGAGTGCGGCGACGACGTCGCCGTTTTGGACGGCCTGGGTCTTGCGGACGGTGACCACGTCCCCGTTATGGATCCCGGCATTGATCATGCTTTGACCGGTGACGGTGAGGGCGAACAGGTCTCCGTGCCCGACCACCTGGCGCGGCATCGGGAGCACGGCCTGGACGTCCTCGGTGGCGAGGATCGGCGGCCCGGCGGCGATCCGGCCGACCAGCGGGACCTCGGCGATGCCGGCGTCCCGTTCAGCCTGCTGCGCGCGGTGCTCCAGCTGGGGATCGGAGGGCGTGGGGTGAGGGTGGCCGAGCTCGACGAGTCCCTTGGGGGCCAGGGCGTAGGCGCGCGGCCGCTTTGGGTCGCGCAGCAGCCACCCTTTCCGCTCCAGTGAGGCCAGTTGGTGGGCGACGGAGGAGGTGCTCGACAGCTTCGCGGCATCGCCGATCTCCCGCATCGACGGCGGATAGCCGCGGTCGCGTACGGAGCCGTGGATGCACTCCAGGACGGCGCGCTGCCGCATGGTAAGCCCGGCTTCGTCGACGCGGTTGCCCTGCGGCCGGCCCGGCGGGGTCACGGTGGCCATAGAAATCCCCCCACGATCTTGCGTGGTGTCGACCGTATCCCGGCCATGGGGCGCCAGGGAACGCTGTTCCCCTTGCAGCGGACAGGTGAACGCGGCCAGGCGCGGTGCCGTGGGCCGACAGGCGTGCTTGAGCGTCGTCGCGGCTGGTCGTGGTGTCGCCCGGCCGGGGGAACCTCGTGCCTGTGACTGAGCGTTTTAGTTGGCGGGTGAGCGGCTTACCTGGCGGCCCGTGTACTTACGGGAGAACAGTCGGGGGGTGCGGCCGCCGACCTGCCCGGATGTGGCGCATCCAACTCCGGATCAGGTCGTATTGCCCAGTGTGAGCGGGTTAGCGTTTTAGGCCCGCTTTACCCGCATGAGGTGCCTGGATCTTGATGCAGCTGAACAGCGTCGACGGCGAACCCGAACCTGAGCTCGCCGCCGCCCCTGGCAACGCCGACTCGGCCCGAGCGGCGCACCCTTACTGGGGCTTTCTGGCCGTGTTTGTCACGGTGGTGGGTGGAGTGCTCCTCGCCCTCTGCTTTGGCAGCTTTGCTATGTCCATCACGTCTATCGAAGGCAAGGGCATTCTCTTCCAGGTCCCGGTGCTGGCCTGGGCGGGGATCGGCGTCGGTGCGTTCTTTGCGTCGATCCTCTGTCTGGTGGGGGTCGCCAAAATCATTGAGGATCGATGCCGCCGCCGAAAGCGCGATGAGCGGTTCGGGGCCGCGGTCTGGGTCCTCGCCGCTGTCGGTGTCCTGGAAGTCGTACTCGGCCTCGGCGCACCGTTCGCGCTGTACGGATGGGGCGATCGCCCGCTGAGCGGGGACGCGACGGCCGTCGGTGCCTTCGGCGGCATCGGCCTGCTCTTCGCTTCCATTGGGACCTTTGGGGTGGCGTACGAGCTCGCCAAGCCCTCGGGATTCGGTGGCCGGTCGCGGAGCTCGGAAGCGTTCCAGGGACGGCCGGTCGGGCACTGGGAGGAAGCTGAAGCTCTTGCGGCCTCTCACATGCGGTACCTGGGACTCCAGTACGTGGCCCTGAGCGCTGGCGGCGCCGATGGGGGAATCGACGTGTACGCGCGCGAAGCGTCCGCGCAGGTCAAGTTCATCACCAAGGCAGTGGGCCGCCCTGACGTGCAGAAACTGGTTGGAGCGGCGAAGCCGGGCCATCAGTTGTTCTTCTACAGCCTGAGTGGCTACTCGGTCGTTGCGCAGGAGTACGCGACGGAGCGCGGCGTCTGCCTGTTCCAGTTCGAGTACGACGGCCGCGTGCGGCCCATCGGCAGGGCGGCGGAACGGACGCTCAACCAGCGGCACGCCGCGGCACGCGAATAGCCGCGTGCCGCGTGCCGCGTGCCGCGACATGGCGCTCGGCTGGGCGGCGTAGCCGAGGGCGCCTGCCGCGATCTATATCTCCGGGATGTGCACAACGCCCGCCAACTAAAAGACTCAGTCACAGTGTGTGACTGAGCGCGACAGTTGGCCGCTGTCGCGCTCATACGCCACGCGCCGGTCGTCTAGCCGACGGCGCTGCCGGTGGGGGCACCGATGGTCACGTCCTGGATGGTGACCTTCTTCTTGGGGGCGCCGTCGCCTTCGCCGTTTGCGTTGTCCGACCCGGCTTGCGCGACTTCCTGCAGGAGATCCATGCCGCTGGTGACCTTGCCGAATACGGAGTAGTTCGGGGGCAGCTCGGAGTCGCCGTAGACCATGAAGAACTGGCTTCCGTTGGTGCCCGGGCCCGCGTTGGCCATGGCAAGGGTGCCTTCGGCGTAAGTGGCAGTCGGCTTGCCTGAGTCCGCCTCCGGCAGGTTCTCCTCGTCGTACTGGTAGGCGGGCCCGCCAACTCCGGTGGCGGTCGGGTCGCCGCACTGGAGCACCTTGATGGCCCCGGTGGTGAGGCGGTGGCAGTTGGTCTTGTCGAAGAAGTCCTTCTGGGCGAGGTAGGTGAAGGAGCCGACGGTGCAGGGAGCCTTCGCCCCGTCCAAGGTGAACTCCAGGTCGCCCAGATTGGTCCTGAGTGTGGCGGGCACGGCGCTTGTGTACGGGGGCGTGGCCGGGGGCGTTCCGACGTCCTTCGCGCCCTGCTCAGCACTCGGCCGGAACGCGCACTCTCCAGGGATGGATGTTGCGGGACTCACGTCCAGGGCGCCGGCCTGTGGTTGGGCCAGGGCCGAGAACCCGGTGACGAGTCCGACGGTTAGCGCGGTGCCAGCTGCCGTGCGGAGAGCGGTCGAGATCATGGAAGTCCCATCGCAGACATGCCCCAGAGGCTTGATCCACTGAGGCCAACTACCGCGCTCAACGGCCAACTATCCCGCTCAGTCACACAGTGCCGCTGCGTTCGTGTCGACGAGGTTCCCGCGCTATGGTGTTCGAACACGTATTCGATCGAAGGGGCTGGAGTCGTCCAGGTGACAGGGGTGGAGAACGGAGGCCGTCGACCATGGCGCGTTTTACGCACCTTCATGTCGCCTCCGGCTACTCGGCCCGCTACGGCGCCTCCCATCCCGAGGCCCTCGTCAGCGCGGCCGCCGAGCAGGGCATGGACACCCTGGCGCTGACCGACCGCGACACCGTCGCCGGCTCCGTGCGGTTCACGAAGGCCTGCATCGAGCACGGCGTACGACCGGTGTTCGGGGTCGACCTGGCCGTCGCCCCGGTCGCGGAGCCCGAGCGCGGGGTGCGGCGTCGTACGCCGGTCCGTGGCGGCGCCCATGTCGAGGAGCCGCCGCTGCGCATCACCGTGCTCGCGGAGAACGGGGCCGGGTGGGCGCGGCTGTGCCGTCTGGTGTCGGCCGCGCACTTCGCACCGGCCGGCGATTTCCCGCTCGCCTCCTGGGAAGCGCTGCGCACCCACCTCGGCGACGGCCTCATCGTTCTGCTCGGCCCGGCCTCCGAGCCGGTGCGGGCGCTGTCCGCGGGCCGGGCGGACCTGGCCGAGCAGCTGCTGGCGCCGTGGCGTGAGGCCGCTGGGGATGGGCTGCGCCTGGAGGTGGTGTCGTACGGGCTTTCCGGGCTGGGGCCGGGATCGCGGCGCCTGGCCGGTCACACCCTGCTCCTCGGGGACCGCCTGGGCATCCCGGTGGTACTGAGCAACGCGGTCCGCTACGCCGAACCGATTCAGCACCGGCTCGCCGACGTCCTGGACGCCGGCCGGCTGCTGCGCCCGATCCCGCGGCGCGGCCCGCTCGATCCGGGCGAGCGGTACCTCAAGGGCCCCCTCGCGATGCGGCAGATCGCCGAGGGAATCGCCGCTGCCGCGAACCTGCCCGCGACCCGCGCCGTCCAGCTCCTCGAGGAGACTGTGCGCACCGCCGAGCTGTGCCGCATCGATCCGGCCGGCGACTTGGGCCTCGGGCGAGCACACCTGCCGGAGCCGCACGTGGTCGGCGCCTCGAAGGAGCACGGCGGGGCGATGCGGCTGCTGCGCCAGCGCTGCGAGGCCGGGCTCATCGCCCGCGGCCTGGACCGCGATCCACGCGCTGTCGAGCAACTGTCCTACGAGCTCGACGTGATCGGGGCGATGTCGTACGAGCCGTACTTCCTCGCGGTCGCGCAGGTCGTCACGGACATCCGTGCCATGGGCATCCGGGTCGCCGCCCGCGGCTCCGGCGCCGGCTCCATGGTCAACCACAGCCTGTTCATCGCGACGGCCAACCCGCTCGACCACAGACTCCTTTTCGAACGCTTCCTGTCGGCTCGACGACGGAGCCTGCCCGACATCGACCTCGACGTGGAATCCGCCCGCCGGCTCGAGGTGTACGACCGGATCATCGAGCGCTTCGGGCCGGAGAGAGTCTGTGTGACGGGCATGCCTGAGACCTACCGGGCCCGCTTCGCGCTGCGCGACGTCGGGCTCGCGCTGGGCATGCCGCCGCAGGACGTGAACCGCATCGCCAAGGCGTTTCCGCACATCAGGGCCTGCGACATTCGCTCCGCCCTCAAGGAGCTGCCGGAACTGCGCCAACTCGCCGCCGAGGCACCGAAGTACGGGCCGCTGTTCGAGCTCGCCGAAGGCCTCGACGCACTGCCGCGCGGCTACGCGATGCACCCGTGCGGCGTGGTCATCAGCGACGCCACCCTGCTGGACCGCCTCCCGGTCCAGCCCACCCCGGGCGGCTACCCGATGGCGATGGCCGCAAAGGAGGAAATCGAGGCGCTCGGCAACCTGAAGCTCGACGTCCTCGGCATCCGGATGCAGTCATCGATGGCGCACTCGGTCGAGGAGATCCGCCGTACGACCGGCCGGCAGCTCGACCTCGACTCCCCCGACCACGTCGACCTGGCCGACGAGGCGACCTTCGAGACGATCCGCAGCGGAAATCTCCTGGGCTGCTACCAGATCGAGTCGTCCGGGCAGGCCGATCTGATCGCCAGGCTGCAGCCGCGCCACATGCAGGACGTGATCGCGGATATCTCCCTTTTCCGGCCTGGGCCGGTGAGGTCCGGGATGCCCGCTAGGTTCATCGCCGCACGTCACGGGGTGGAGGAGCCGCACTACCCGCACCCTGACCTGAAGCCGATCCTGGACGATACATACGGCGTGATCATTTGGCACGAGCAGATCATCGCGATCTTCTCCCGGATGACCGGCTGCGACCGCGCGGCCGCCGAAGTCGCCCGCCGTGCCCTCGCCGACTCCGACCGCCTGGAGAAGGTCGGTGCCTGGTTCCAGGCTGCCGCCCGCCATCACAGCTACGAGCCGGCCGTCATCGACGAAGTATGGGGAACGATTCAGGCATTCGGGGCATATGGGTTTTGTCGTGCTCATGCCGTGGCGTTTGCTGTGCCTGCGGTGCAGTCCGCGTGGCTCAAGACCCACCACCCGGCTGCGTTCTACGCGGGCGTCTTGGAGCACGATCCCGGAATGTGGCCGATGCGGGTGATCGCGGCCGACGCCCGCCGCAACGGCGTGCCGATCCTGCCCGTCGACGTCAACCACTCGCGCACCGCCCACAGCGTCGAGGAGACCGAGCGCGGGCTCGGCGTGCGGCTCTCCTTGTCCACCGTGCGCGGCATCACCACCGCCGAAGCGACACGGATTCAGGACGGGCAGCCGTACGCGAGCCTGCAGGAGCTGTGGCAGCGCGCCCGCCCCTCTCTGCCACTCGCCGAGCGTCTCATCCAGATCGGCGCGCTCGGCCCGCTACAAGGGGCGGCAAGCCGACGGGACTTGCTGCTGCAGGCCACCGAGCTGCACCGGCACAGCCGCAACCGCACTCTCACGGACGGGCAGCTCCCGCTCGCCGGTGACCTGGTGACCGCAGGTCCCAGCGGCCTGCCGGAGATGACCCGGCGCGAGCAGCTCACCAGCGAGCTCGACGTGCTGTCGATCGACGTCACTCAGCACCTGATGGAGCACCACCACCGCCTCCTTGCCGAGCTCGGGGCCACCACCGCCCGCCAGTTGCAGACCATGCACCCTGGCCAGCGGGTTCTCGTCGCGGGGGTACGGGCCAGTACGCAAACGCCCCCGATCCCGAGCGGTAAAAGGATCATCTTCGTGACCCTTGAAGATGGGTCCGGTCTTACGGACTTGGCGTTCTTCGAGGACTCGCACCATGCGTGCGCGCACACGATTTTTCATTCTGGGCTGCTGCTTGTACGGGGGCTGGTGGAGAAGCGGGGCAATCGGCGGACCGTGGTCGGCGAGATGGCCTGGAATCTCGATGAGGTGGCCGCCGCGCGCCGGGATCACGGTCCGCAGGCCGCGCTCGACATGCTCGGCCGCGCCCGCCCTGCGCCCACCCCGGCCGGCTCTCCTGCGGCCGCGGAGGCCAATGGGCGGGTGCTGCAGGACGGAACAGCTGGGGCCGCCCTGCATCCGTTTGCTGATCTTCAGCCTGCCGGCAGCCGTTCGGCGGACCTTCGCCGGCTCGGCCACCGGTCGCCCGGATCGGCCGGGTGATCGGCGATGACCACCCGGCACATCCTCCATATCCATCTGCACGGGCTGGGGCCGGCCGACCAGGCCGTGTACGAACAGGTCCTGGGCCTGCTGCGCGACATCACGCCCACCGTGCAGGCCCTGCCCCCGGGCAGTGCCGTCCTCGACGTCACCGGCGCGCTGCGCTACTTCGACCGCGACATCGAATCCCTGGCACAGCTCGTCCGGCTACGGATCGCCGCCTGGCACTCGCTCAGCGCCACGATCGGCGCCGGCGGATCCCGGATGATCGCCTCGATGGCCGCCGACGCCACCGCCCCCGGCGGCCTCACTGCCGTCGGCACCACCCCCGAAGCGCTCGCCGGATTCCTGCGCCCCCGCCCTGTCGCGGCCCTGCCCGGCATCGGCCCGGCCACCGTCAAGTCCCTGGCCCGATACGGCATTCACCGCATCGGCGACCTCGCCGACGTCCCGCTGCTCACCCTGCAGCGCATCCTCGGCAAAGCCGCCGGCCGCACCCTCCTTGAGCGCGCCCAAGGCCGCGACGTACGCACCGTGATCCCACAGGCGCCGGCGAAATCGACGAGCGCAAGCGTCACCTTCGACGCCGACGAACTCGAACCCGTGGCCCACCACCGCGCCCTGCTCGCCCTGACCGAACGGATCGGCGTCCGGCTGCGCGCCGCCCGGCAGATCGCCACTGGCCTCGCGCTGAGCATCACCTACGCGGACGGATCCACCACCCACCGCACCCGCACCCTGAGCGAAGCCACCGCACACACCGACCAGTTGGCCGCCACCGCGCGCGGCCTGCTCGACTCCCTCGGCCTTCAGCGGGCCCGCGTCCGCGGCATCGCGCTGCGCGCCGAGGGCCTGACCGACGCCGAGCACGAGCGGCATCAGCTCACCCTCGACCCCGCCGACGACAAGCGCCGCCGCATCGAGCAGGCCGCCGACCAAGCCCGCCGCCGGTTCGGGCCAGCCGCCGTCGTCCCCGGAGCGCTCGCCGGATATTCGGGCACCTCACCGCAACTGGGACGCTGACCAGGGAACTTTGAGGATCTACACCCTCTCAAAGATCATCATGTGCCTAGGGTGTGCCCATGCCACGTACTCGACCGCTGCTGGCCAGCGCTCTGATCGCCATGGCGACGCTCACCGCCTGCTCCGACGACCAGCGGCCGGCCAGCTCCGGTGCCGCTTCCGACTCTCCGAAGGGCGACAAGGCGGCGGCGGCCTCCGACACGGCGAAGCCGATCACCAAGAACCTCCCCCAGGCCGCGATCACGCAGGCACTGCTGAACGACGGCGAGTTGCTGCCCGGGTACGAGCTGCTCGACGACAAGTCGGTTACAAAAGGCGAGTACTGCAATACGACGGACACCGACCAGGCACCCACGGGCTGGGTGCGCGGTGGCGACGCGGACTACACGTACGACGGATCCACGAGAAACATGGCATCGGTCCGCATCTGCCTTTACGACAGCGCTGAGAACGCCCAGGCCGCCTACGCCGCGTGGAAGGGCACCGAGAGCGACAAGGAGCAGAAGCCCTCCGCCCAGATCGGCGACGAGAGCGTCCTCGTCCTCAACCCCGGCTTCAGCGAAGACAACGTCAACGGCTATGCCCGCTCGGGCAAGGCAGTCATCCGCGTACGGATGGACGGTCACACTGTCGACGGCACGGACACCACCGGCGCCGAGGCCACGCTGTCTGCCACGCTGAAGCGCCTGCAGCAGGTCCAGGCCGGCGAGCCGGTCACCGTCACCGCGGTCGACGAACAGCGGGCCGCCGCTCAGTAGCAGACATGCCAGGTGTTCCGCGCCAGGCGCCCGCGTGGTAGGGCCGTATGCCTTATGCGGCCGCGGAGCCGGCCGCAGGCAGGTGGCCGGCCCAGCGCTCGCGCGCCTCGGCGGGGCTGTCCGCGAACGACACGGTCAGGGTCTTGGATCCCGACCAGCCGCACCAGCAGTTGACCGACCATCCGTGCCACGGGGCGGGCAGCCGGATCAGTGCAGGCAGGTGCGAGTCGAGGACGAGCTCGGCATGACCACCGCGAGCCCGTGGCCGGCCGCCACCGCAGAAGTGTTGTTCGGCGTCGTCGGCAGTCCGCAGCCACCCGCGGGCGCGGGCAAAGCCTTGTGCCTCTCGCCGGACAACCGTGGGTGCGACCAACTGGGCACCGCAGTCAGGCCAGTCGCACCGGAACACCGTGACCCACATTCGCATGACCATCACGCTACGGACTTTGCTCTGGTTCTTCCGGTGCAGGTGATCAGTTCACCTGCACCGGGGAACCCACCCACGCTCCTCGGCGCCGGGTGGGCGTCAGGCTCACTGCCGGCAGCATCCCGACGAATCCATGGGCGATCATGAACGAGCCCAAGGCAATCCGGGTGGTGCGGCCCCGCGCAGCGCCTGATCCCGGGGCCGAACCCTCGGCCCTAACGTTCGGGGCTGCCGGAGTACAGAGTGGCCAGCAGCGGAACCAGTCCGCCCACGCCCCGATCGTGTTCGGCCCGCAGAACCCTCCCGAGCTGCGGATAGCTGGTCACGGACCACTTCTTGTTGTGCAGCCCGTCGGGGTAGAGCTGGTCCATGGACTTGCCGTACCCGTCGAGTACGACGAACTTCACGGGATGGTCCGCGTCGGTCCGGCGCATCCAGCGGGGTGGGCGCTTCGTGGCACCGGTCGCTGCGTCGTAGGCCGCGTCGGTCTGCCATGGCGCGTTGTCCTTGGTCTTGTATCCCGGACGGTGCGACGGGGAGTCAAATCGCTTGTGCTCGACCACGATGACTTCGCAACGCGTGCGGAGCTCGACCTCGATCACAAGGTCGACCCCGCTGGATGGCCAGTAGGCCGTCACGGACAGGACTTCGTCCGTGTCCATCGTTGGATCAAGACCGGCTAGCAGTGCGCGACACACGGACGGGGCCGCCCCGGGGTCAAGCAAAGTTGAAAGGGCAATCCCGTTGAAGGGGTTCTCCTTCATCGGGAATGGGTGCTCAGTGATCTCGTTATCGCGCAGCCAATCGCGATGAGCGGACCGATCGTCGTGTAGTTCCTGCTTCTGCGCCTCGGTGGGTGGTGGGGCGGCCATGCGGCGGATCTTGTCAGGGCGCTGCCCAGTGCTGAAGAACGTGATCACCAAGTCACACGAGCAGCCGAACGAATCAGGCCCAACTGCCGAGCAGGATGCCGACGAACCCGCCCGTGATCATGAACGGGCCCAGAGCGATCCGGGTGGAGCGGCCCGCGTGCCGCGAAAGGACCAACACCGTGCCGTAGAGCGCTGCGAGAAGTTGGCCCGCGAAGGCGCCCAGCGCAACGAAGAGCCAGCCGTGCCAGCCGAACAACATGCCCAGCGGCAGGGCAAGCTTGACGTCTCCGAAGCCGATGCCGCTCGGGTTGATGAGAAAGATCAGGAAATACGCGCCGGACAGGACGAGCCCGGCCAGCAGCGCCCGCGTGAATGGGCCCAGGTTGTGCGACACGGCAGCGCCGGCGCCGAGCAGGACAGCGACGGCTGCGGCCAAGGGCAGCGTCAGGACGTCTGGAAGGCGGTGTACGACGTGGTCGATCCAGCCCAGCAAGACCAGTACCGGCGTCACAGCGACCGCCGCCACGGCCCCGGCAGAGGGGGCCGCGGCCGCCAGTGCGCCGCACAGCACGCCGGTAGTCACCGCGAAGGCAGCGGTCCGCACGCCGGGAGCATCCCGCGCTCGCCGCCCTGTCGCGTGCGCGGCGCAGGAGCGGCAGCGAGCGGGGCCGCGCCATCCGGCCAGAACGTGCTTCTCGGGACAGGTGGTGCGGCGCGGCTGTCCGGCGGGAACGGCCAGCCGATACGCCGCGCTGGGTAGCAGCAGGCCCGCCACGGCGCCGTAGACGGCCGCGACGAGCACGGGAACTATGTGCATCGCCCGAGCGTACGGGGCATCGATCTTGTTCACGAGGGTCTGGCCTGCCGTGATGAGCGGGATCAACGCGCCCGAATCGGCGTGGTGTTGCGGCATGCGCCGTCAGTGGTGAGGAGGCGATCGATGGCACGTCACGACCACGACGTGGAGCGCGAAATGTGGGACCGGTACGCCGCTGCCCCGAAGAACGACACGAGCGCGGAGACCGAGGCGGTGTTCGCGTGGACACAGTGGGGTGCCGATCACGGGCCGGGCATCGAGCTCCTGGGCGCGCCCGCCACGGTGCTCGACCTCGGATCCGGGCCGGGGCGGGAAGCCGCATTTCTGGCGACGCAGGGTATGACCGTGACCGGGGTCGATCTGTCGCCGGTGATGGTCGAGACGGCGACGCGCCACTGGTCCGGCGCGGGGAGGGTGACCTTCGTGTGCAGCGAGGCCGTCGCCTACCTGACGGCAAGTACTGAGCGGTGGGACGCGATCTACTCCTCCTGGGGCGCGGTCTGGTTCACCGACCCGCAGATCCTTCTGCCGCTCATCGCTCAGCACCTGGCCCCTGGCGGCCGGTTCGTGGCTGCACATGCGCCGCCGATCCCCGGCGCGTACGGGCCGCAGGGCATGTACGGCGACGGCTTCAAGGGGCGCGCGCACTTCCACTATCGCTACGCGTACACCCCACGGCGCTGGGTGAGCCTGATGGCGCGTGCCGGCCTGGATAACCCTGCCGCCGAGGTCGTCCCGCCGCCGGTGGCAGGCGATGTCGGCACGCTCCTTCTGACCGCAAGGGGAGTGTGATCTCCGGCGTGCGGCGGTGCGCCGAGCGCGCGCTTCATACGGATCGCGTCGACCGACTCTGCGAGCAGTTCGAACTCGGTCGTCGCGTCGCGGGCGATGAACCGCAACAGCTGCCCATACTCCAGGACGAGCCCCGCCTGGGACTGCTCGGCGGCGTTGTCCCGCCAGGCCCTCAACTGCCCTGGAACATCGGGGGCATCGCGCGGCAGCGGGAACAAAACGCCCGCCGGTATGCCGGCCGTGTTCGGGGTGGGGTCAAGGCGCTCGGCGATCCAGGTCGCGCGTTCGCGTAGCCACCACAGCGCGAGCGGCAGGCTCGGTGCCCGGTAGGTTCCCAGCGGAACGCCCACCAGCTGGCCGCCGCATACACCGTATCCGGTGATCTCGCAGAGGAATTCTTCGTGCACGCCGCCCCCATCTGCGGTCCGTCCCCGACGGCTGGCGCGGTGAGTGTGTGTCGCGCGCAGGTGCGGGCGGGACCGGTTCGCCGGCGTCCCACGGCAGGTGGGACGCGTCGTGTGCGAGTCGGGGTTGGGTCGCCGTCCCGCCCGGGGCTGGTCGAGCATGCGGGCGATAGGAGGACATGCCGATCGGCACCCCGATTCCGTACGGCTATTGTCCGCTCACACCATGTGATCGTCGGCATATGCCGGGCGTATTGGCTGGAACCGCCTGCCGCTCTCGCGCCCGTCCATCAAGTCGCCTGCACAACAGCTGAGTTGCTGGGCATCGGGAGCCCCCGGAGCCGCCCTGGGCACGGAGTGTGGCTGAAATACCACCCTGAGCCAATGGCCGCGCCGTGGCAGAGCAGTCGCTCGTCCTGGTGATGATCGCGGTGTGTGCGTGACCGCCCGCCGACCCTGTGGTTGACGGATCGTGCCAAACCGAATCCTGATGACCGCCGCCTTCGTGGCAGCGACCTTGACCACCGCAATGCCTGCAGCGAATACAGCCGTGACGGTGAGCCCGTCTGCGGTGACCGCGCAGTGGCCGAACAAGTGCGGCTACTCGGTCACTACCGACGGGGCGCGGCTGCGCACCGGGCCCGGCTCCGGGTACACCACGCTCGGCCTGCTGCGAAAGGGCGATCCAGTGAGCGGCGCGCAGCGGCGCCGCGACTGGGACAAGGTGGGCCTGCAGGGGGGCTCCGGGGCCCGCCTTGGGAACCGCCGCAGCAACGGGCTCAAGGAGGGAACCACGGGCTGGATCTCCAAGCGCCTGCTCCAGGCCGACACCTGTATGCAGCTCAACTGAGCAGCACACGAGCGTGATCGCATCAGCCGTGGGGCGGTAGCCAATGGATCCTGTGCGTGCTGAGGCGCTCGCGCGCGGCCAGCGAAAGCAGCGTGATCACTATGGCGAGCCGCTGGGGGTGACGTTCGGCCGAATCATGAAGGTCCTAGAGCTGAACCAAACGCGGCTCGCCACCGTACTCGGCCAGTCCCCGGCGATGCTGTCGCAGTTGATCAGCGGGTTCCGGGTGCTGATGCAGAACCCGAGCGTGCAACAGCGCGCCCACCTGCTGGGCGAGTTGGCCGACGAGGTCGCGGCCGGACACGTCTCGCGCGAGGACGCGATCGGACGCATGGAGGAGATCCGGGCCGTGAACGTGGCGGGCTTCATCCCTCCGCCGCGCGGCGCCAACGTGCCCGGCAACCCCACGCTCAAGCGCGCCGTGCGGGACATCCAGGGCCTGCTGCAGTCCTTGGCGAGCGGCCCGGAACTGCTCCAGGCCGTGGCGCTCCTCGAGGACGAATACCCGGAGATTGCCGAAGTGCTGCGGGTGTATGGGACCGGCCGCACGCGCGATGCGCTGGCGCACTTCACGCGCCATCAGTGAGCACGGCGCGGCCGAAAGGGCAGCGGTCGAGCACGGGTGCGGGGACCCGGGCTGTCGGCCCTGGCTGATCTCCGCTGTGCCAGACTCAAGCTGTGATCGACATCGACGAGTTCACGCGGGGAGCCCGGCCAGCTATCCGAAGCTTGATCGAAGTCTACGCCGGTGGGGAGGCGGCTGCCGCGTTCGATGTAGATCCGCGCAGCGCCGTGGATGCCCTGGACGAGTACGTGATGCGCCTGCCCATCCGGGAGCTCGAGACCGACGACTGGATCACCCTGCACTCCGACCTGATCGCGTTCGTCACGGTGGTCCTCCAAGAGATCTACGGTGCCACGTGCCGTGCCCGGCTGGACGACGCGCTGCCCACTGGCTGGGAGTTTGTGATCGATGTCGTCGGCGAGGACGGCCAGCAGCGCACGATCGTCCCGTGGACATTGGTGCTTGAGCACCTGCGGCCCGTTCCGCAGCGAATCCCCCGCCTCCTGGAGGCCGTTGAACGTGCAGCCGGGCACGGAGCCGGCTGACCGGTTGAGCCCTCGTCCGCAAGACATCCGGCGTCATGCGCGGCAGGATGGCGCTCACACCTGGCACCCGTGAGGTGGCCGTGAGCGGTGAGACGCGAGACGCGAGACGTCGGCAGTTGAGGGATGAGGGAGTGCGCGTGGCAGCGGGGTGGGGGCTCCTGCGACAGATAGCAGCAGGAGCGGCGGCGGTCCTGATGGTCTGCGCGGTGCCGGGAGCAGCGAGCGCGCACGAAGAAGCGGAAGATCCGCCGGCGACGTACGGGTATGACCCGAAGGCGCAGACGGTCACGGGTAGTTCCAGCATGCTCAGCGGCCCCGAGTTAACCGAAGGAGATCCGTATCGCAGCACGCTCGCAGGCAGCGACCCGGTGTACTTCCGCGTCGCGCTCGACGCGCGCTCGAACGCGTACGTGTCGGCGGTCGCCGTGCCCGAGTCGGGCGGCGAGCTGACGGCGCTGCACTCGCTCCAGGTCAGCATCATGGATGCCGAGGGCGCCAGTTGTGATCGGCAGAGTCAGGGGTTCGCGAACGGGTTCGCGCAGCCGCTCGCCGTTTCAGCGATCCGCACCATCGAAGCTGCGGACGGCGAGACGGAGGCGAAGTGCCAGGAAGCGGGCACATATTACGTTGCCATCTCGCGCTCGAGCCGGGGTGCTGATGCCGCTCCGTGGCAACTTGATCTCCGTGTTGATGTCGAGGCCCCGCTGAAGAAGGCGGGCGCGGGCGGGCCGTCCGATGCCGCGCCGGACACCAAGCCAGCGAAGCCGACGGGCGCGCCAGCCTCGGTGGAGGGTGGGACCGGGTTCGCCCTCGCCGCACCCGTTCCGTCGGGCACTGCGACCAGCGGCATCAGCGCGGGGCAGTCGCGGTTCTACCGGGTGCCGGTCGGCTGGGGGCAGCGGCTGACGGTGGCCGCGGAGCTCGCCGCGAGCCGCAAGGGCTCGTACGTGGCGAGCGCCCTGTCGGTGTCGGTGTACAACCCGGCCCGCATGCACGCCGATACAGCCGTCAGTGGCTACCGCGGCGAAGCGGCCACCGCGGATGTCGAGGACCTGCCGGCCGTCGCGTACAAGAACCGTTCAGCCCGCCAGCGCACAGACGCGGCAATGCGGTTTCCCGGCTGGTACTACGTGAAGGTGACCGCCTCCCCCGAACTCGCGACCACCTGGGGCAAGGATCCGCTGAAACTGACGGTGCGCCTGACCGTCGACGGCACGGCCCGCAACCAGCCCGCGTACGCGGGAGATCCAGGCATCTTCCACTTGCCCGGAGCGAATCCCTCACCAACGCCCAAGGCCCCTTCGGCAGCCGAGGACACCGGCAATGGCGGGATGAAGCCCCTGGCGATCGGCGCCTTCGGCACGGGGACGCTTCTCCTTGCCGTCGCCGGTGCACGCGTAGCGCGCGCCCGCCGCACGTCGTAGCGGACAGAACACCGCCACCGACCAGACCCTCCCCCGCCGGAAAAAGTGAGCGGCCCTGCATCACGTGCGAAATGCAGGGCCTTGGGCTTCGGTCCTGTCGTCGCCCACCGCCGACCGTACGGTCGCCGCGAGGGGTGCGCATGTGGGATCGGCCAGCCGTGGATATCGCTTGTCGCCCAGTTCACCGAAGGGCAAGTTGGACAGATCTGCCCTGGTGCACCTGTGTCGCCCGCGGCTGCAGTATGTGTTCCGCGCGCGCAGGCGGCATCACCGTGCGACGGTGATGGACTTGTCTCGGACTATCGGGAGGGAGTTCAGTTGGTCCACGTTTCCCAGCGCATCTCTGGCGGCGGGCAAAGGCCTGCGTCGATCGCTTCCTCGTGCGACATGGGTTCGAAGCTGATGTAGACGCAGTCCTGATAGACCGGCTGCACTGCGTACCAAGCCAGGGACATGAGTGCCACCACGCACAGTGAGTAGGCCAGGTGTCGTGGTCTGGCAGGGCCGGATATCGGTCTGATCATGGCCGTGATCCTAGGGATCCGTTGATCAGGCCTGGAGCCAGGCCCAGATTCCCACGGCGATCAACAGGAATCCGATTCCGGTGAGCCAGCCCGTCCCGGTCGGCAGTCCGCTCTCCCGCGCTGCGGGCTGGAAGTCGACCGCGGGCGCCACCGGCGCGGTCAGGCGGGCAGTTGTGGCGGTCGATGACGGGGCCGGAGCCGGCGCGGAGGCCGGCTGTGAGAGCGCGGCGTCGGCTGCGGCGGCCTGGGGTCTGCGCAGTTGCGCGGTCACGCCGGTGAAGAAATCGGGCTCGGCAGCTGGCTGAGGCTCGGTGGTGAGCGGGCCCTGGCGGCCGAAGCCGTCGGGCAGAGGCGCGAGTTGGTCGAACACCTCGATGATGCTGTCGCTGTCCGGCTCTGGCAGCTGCGGGGCGATCGCCGTGAGGGCCTCGCGGGCCTGGTGCGCAGTGGCGAGGCGCTGCAGCGGGTCGGGGTGTAGCAGTTGGGAAATGACCTGCCACCACGGTTCAGGAACCTGCTCGGGGGCGGCAGGTGGCGTTCCGTCGTCGGTGTAGGCGCGGACGAGGGCCGGGGTGTCGGGGTGTTGTCCTTGGAGGAGGTAGAGGGCGACGACGCCGACGGCGAACAGGTCGGCCTGCGGGTCGGGTTCGGCGCCGTCGTACTGCTCGGGGGCGATATAGCCGGGGGTGCCGATGACCTGATGCACCTGGGTCATGCGCACATCGCCGTCCTGGTGGGCGAGGCCAAAGTCCGCGATCCGCAGCAGCGTCTGTTTTTGCCCGGTGGCCTCGAGCAGCAGGTTGCCGGGCTTGATGTCGCGGTGCACGATCCGCATCCCGTGCACGGCCTCAAGTCCGGCCAGCAGCTGGTCGACGAGGGTGGCGACGTAGCGGGGCGGCAGGGGCCCGTAGTCGCCGACGAGACTCGCCAGTGTGCCGCCGCCGGCCAGGTCCATCGCGATGAGAACCTTGTCGTCGGCCGCGGCCCATCCGGACGGTGCCAGCACATGCGGATGCTCGATGCGGCGGGCGCCTTCACGGACGAACCGAAGCAGGTTGTGGGCCTGGGACTGCTGCAGCATCTTCGCCGCGACGTACCGCTGTTCGCGGATGTCCCAGGCGCGGTAGACGAGGCCGAAGGCGCCTTGCCCGAGCTCGTCCACGAGAACGTACCGTCCTGCGAACAGTGTGCCCGCGCCCATCGTCTCCCCCAGTCGTTCGCGGTCGTTGATCGGATCCTGTACTACGTGTGTTGGTGCCCGAGGTAGTGGGCGAGCGCCTCGTCGGTGCGGCCGGCGCCGTACACGGCCAGGAACTGGGCCAGCTGCGGATGCGTCGCCTTGAGCACGGCCGCGGCCGCAAGGAGATCGCGGGCGTCAGCGACCTCGCGCAGCAGCCCCTGCACTTCGCGGACCACGCGCCGCGCGGCCGCCGCATCGACGCCACCAGACACCGAGTCCGCGGACGCCCGCGGGCGGGCGGACAGCACCGCGCTGTCCTGCAGCAGCTTGATCTCGTCCATCTTCTGAGCGACCTCGGCCGGGCCGAGCGCGCCCTTCGCGGCCTGCGAGGCGAGCGCTTGCAGGGCGCTGAGGCGCTGCATCACCACCGGGTTGCCGATCTTCGCACGCTGCCCGGACATCAACTGCGACAGCATCGGCGCCGACAGGCCGAGCACGCCGGCCAGGCGGACCTGGTTCAGACGGAGATCATGAAGGAGGTCCTTGAAGATCTCGCCGAGCGGGCGCCCGTACCACGCACGCTGCAATTCTTTCGCCTTCGCGCAGGCGTCTTGATGCGCCTCGTCCAGCACGGCAGGCCCCCCTTTGCGCGCGAACCGGCCTGCATCATACGGAAGTTCAGACACGTCCGGAGTGGGGCAGCGGGGCTTCAGGCGGCCGGCTGCGCCGTGAGGTGGCGAAACCGTGTGCGCGCCTCGACCACGTCCGGTCCGGCCTCGTACTGGGCCCAGTGCTCGTGGGTCACGATCGCGGTAACGACTTCGAGGCGGCGCTCGCGCAGTGCGGCGAGCTTCGCGGTCAACTCGGCGTCGTACGCGGCTGTGGTACGCCGGCGCGGCACCTCGGTGACGTTGTCGGACAACACCACCACGGCGTGCGGCACCGAGGCAATCTCGGCATCCAGCCGGGACCTTTCCTCCGCCAGTTTGAGCAGGTCAGCAGGGAAAACAGAGTCAACGGCCATGCGGCCCATCCTACGTTCCAGTGACGGCCTACTCGGCGCTCCCCGGTTCAGGTACAGGCCCGAAGTCCCCCGGGGAGTCGGTGGTCAGCACCGCGTACAACTCAGGGTCGGCTTGCACCTCGGCGGTGTGCTGCCACTCGGCGATGAGCTGGGCCACGATGCTGGTATCCGCCGGGTCGTCGGTGTCGAGGGCGTGGGCAAGTTCCACGGCGAAGTCACGCACGTCGCTCGCGGACAGGAACCGCGCCCAGGGAAAGACCGTTGGCAGTACATCCAGGAACAGCGCGCGCCCCGCCGAGGTGCGCAGCATCGCAGCGGCCATCCTGCGCGTCGCGATGAGCACCGGCGCGTCCTGGTCGGCGCGCAGCGCCGTATTCAGGATGAGGCCCTCGCCGCCTGTGCACCGCAGCTTGATCTTCTGGGCCCCGTGCAGGACGGCCAGCAACGGCTCGGGGTCGGCCAGGAACTTCGCCAGTTCGGTCTCCACTACCGCTGCGCTCATGAGGGCAGTGTCGCCCACTGCAGGCCGGGTCTCGATATGAGCGCCTACGTCGTCGCGACTACCGAGCGCATCCGTGCAGGTCGCAGTGGGGATCAGATGCGCCAGACGCGGAGTTGCTCGGCCGCCGCGTAGAGGTCCACTCCCCCGCTGTTGATCTTTCGGACGAGGTCGGACAAGGCGCCGTACGGGGGGTCGATCGCTTCGCCGGACTGGCCCATGTACTGGGCCGCGACGATGGCGGCGAACAGGGAGTTGCGGTGCGGCAGCGGCTCCAGGCGGACGATGGTGTGGAGGAGCGCGGCCGCGCGCCAGGCCGCGTCCGGGTCCGAGGCCGCCAGGGTGGGCATCTTCGTCTTGTGCCGGGCCACCGCGGCGACCAGCGCCGAGTAGTCGGTGACGGACACGTCTTCGGGGACGGCTTGTTCCTGGACGTCCAGCAGCCAGGCAACATCGACGTAGAGGATCATCAGGCGGCGTCAGCGCCCTGGACCGTGCGGCTGGCGGGCGGGATCTCCTCGGGGAACTGCTCGTCGAACTCGCCGCGCAGTTTGTCCGCCCAGGTCTGCGCGCCGGCGACGAACTGCAGCCGCTGCGGTTCACGGACCCCGAGGTCGTGTAGGTACTGCTTGAGGCTCTTGCCCTCGGCGGCCGCGGCCGCGCGCAGTCCGGGCATCTCCTCGTCTTCGAAAGACACATTCAGCGATGGCATACCTCCACGGTACCTACTTGGTACCAGGCATGGGAGGGAGTCCCCGGGGAGCGTATTGCGGGGTGCGTGGGGCAGCTCATCCGCTCCAGGGGGCCCGAGCCGAGAACACGGGTAGGCTCTCCAGTAGGAGACGAGATCTCCGGTGAGCCCTGGGCCCCGCACTAGCGGGGCTCTTGTGCGTTCAATCACCTACCAGCGCGAGCGCCCCGGACTGGGTTGTCAGTGACCCCGCGTACGGTCGCCGCCATGGAACTGCCCGGCTCGTCTTACCCGCGCCAGATCCCTGACCAGCACTGGGAGATCGGACCCGGCTGGAGTCTTCTCCTGCAACGCCTCCACGAGCAGCTGAGCGCCATGGCCGGCGACTACTCGGTGCTCTACCTCAAGGAGAAGTTCGGCGGTCTCCGCCTAGCCCTGGACCCCGTGCCCCGCGAGTACGCCGCCCGTGTCCACGAGCTGGTCGCTGAGGCCGAACGGAACGCCTCGGCCACCTGCGAGTTCTGCGGCGAGCCGGGGCGGATCCGCACGCGAGGGGACCGGGCCGGTGCGTGGCGTAAGGCTGTGTGCGAGCCGTGCCACGCCGCCTGGACCCGCGGCGACATGGCGCTCGTCGCCGGGCAGGTCCGGCGGCGCGGCGACATACCACCGCGCCGACGCTGATCGGGATGTCGCAGCAACTAGACGGCACGGCCGGCGCGCACCCGCTCGGTCGCTGCTGTCGCCCTCGCCCCGCCTAGCCCGCATGGCTTCACACCAGTGGCACGTCCACTTCTCCGAGGAAAGGCCAGCACGATGGGTAACACCTCCTTCACCAACCAGCAGGACCTGTACGACGACTTGGAAGTGACCGTCCGGCTGTCGGGACGCGCCGCCCACCACGTGCGGCGCCGAGCGGAGGTCACCGGCATGTCACTGGAGACAGTGACCGCGGAGGCGGTGGGTGACGAGTTTCGCCGGCGAACGTACGACTCGCTCTATGCCATCCGTGTGAATCACGCGGCTCGGATCGAAGGCCTCGCAGGGCGTCTGGCGAAGATGATGCTCGAGCTTGGAGGGCTGCCCCGTACCGACGTCGGGGCCGCGCTCGCGCTGGCAACGGACATGTTCGGTGACGAACTGCATGACGATGTCAGGGCCCGCCAGGTGGCGCAGATGGCCAGCCTGTACGCGGACTACGGCACCGCGTTCGGAGAGCGGCCGGATGGCTCGTACGGGCCGGTGGAGGAGACGAAGGTCCGCTTCAGCGTCACACCCGAGCAGTACGACGCGCTCCGCCGAATCGGCTATCCCGGCAACGACGCCGACGCTCAGATCCTCGACCTCGCCCTTCACCAGCTCGACCCCGATCCGGAGCTCCGCGCCACCCCCGAGGCCCGATGGGCGACCCTGACGCTCTGGCGCACCGAGGGAGACTCGCTGTGGCGCGGCCGCTGTCTCGACTTCGAGATCGCCGAGCGAACCGCGTCCACGCCCCAGGCGGTCATCGACGAGCTGCGCGAGTCGATCCGCGAGCTGGTGCAGGCGGACTCGCATGTGCTCGACCACTGGGCGACCACCGACACCGTGCGCGTCCCCAAGGGCGACAGCATCCTGCGCCTGGCGGTGCTGCTGACCAAGGTCGAGCAGGACGGCAGCTGGGAAGCGTACGAGCCGATCACCGGGTGCCGAGCGCGCCACGCACAACGCGACGCCGTGCTCGCCGACTTGGCCACCGCCGTCGGGCAATGCTCCGGTCTCGAGGAGATTGTCGAGGCGCGGGTGCGGCCGGTCGATGTCGTCTATCCCGAGGACTACCTGGCGCGGCAGGAAGCCGACCGTGCGGCCCGGCGGAACATGTCGGAAGACGAGCGGCGCGCGGAGCTCGCCCGCTGGTACAAGAACGCCGAGCGGCCGCGGGCCGAGACCTGGTAGAGCGTCGACACGCATCACGGCGCCCTCGCCCGACCTTTCTTAGGTGCATATGGCGTGTGATCGGTCGATACTGAACAGGTCAGGCTCCGTGGAGCCTGGAAGTCGTGTCATCGGGAACCCCCGACGGAGTCGGGAGCCGGGTGATGCGCAACCAGTTCGCGCCGGAGCCTCGCCAGGGATCGTGGATTCCTGGAAGTGGAGCCGGGTGACCCGGGGCATTACCGGGAGCCCGGTTCTGCGCCCCCAAGTCTTCGGTTGCGAGATGGCGAGCGACAGCCCTGTGGTGGGTTCTGGGAGCACGCCGGAACCGGGTGACCGGATCGAACCGGTGGCCGGATCCTCCGCATGGAGCGGTGCGGCGCCCAGGCCGTCGCAGGGCTTTTCGCCTGTCCCGGCGCGCGACGTGATCGGCCGGCTCCCTGGGAATCAATCCTCGTCGATCAGGAAGCCGCGCATCGGCACGGGCGGCAAGCCCTCCGGGCCCTGGGGGTGCAGCGGGCCAGGTCCTGCTGCCGGGCCATCGCCCGGCTTCTCCTGGCGGCGCAGCCGACCCAGGGTGGACACGATCGTGCTGTAGGTCAGTGCCAGTGCCTGAATGGGTGCGGTAGCCACCAGCGCGTGGACCAATTCGGCCGGGGCCACGATCTCGCGCGCGGAGTACTGGAGATGCTGGGTGACCGTGATGGGGTCGATGGGTCGGCCCTGGTCCAGGAGACCTTGGGCGGCCCGGAAGACGGCCTTGTGCTCCGCGGCCGCGAAGTCTTCTGAGTCGAGGCTGACCAGCAGGACTGCTGCGGTGGCGGGATAGCACAGCAGCGCACCCAGCACCGTCCGCTCCGCGTGCGGGTCGGCGTGTTGGGACGGCGGTTCGGGGTGCCCGACAAGGGTCTTGGTCACGTACTCCTCCGAGAGCAGGTGGTCCGCTGGGCTGCAGACACTACGGCGTTGGCGCAGCAGCAGGTCATGACTCGTGGGCCCGCATCGGCTGGAGCGCGGAAGGTGGAACCGCGGGGATCAGGAGCGCGACGGTGCCGCATAGCGGCTCCAGGGCGCCATTGCGTCGCTACTCAAGATCTGCAACGTCTCCAGAACCGCTCGGCAGTTGGCGATGGCTTCGTATCGACTCCCCAACTGCTGGTAGCGGTACCCGCTTCGCTGCGCCGACCACAGCCCCTTCCAAGCTGCGACCGGAGGCATGGCGTCTTCCCACCGGCAGCCGGCAAGCGAGCGGGATGCCGCGGCGGCGGCCCCGTGATGACGCTGCAGCTCACGACGCAGGACTCCGCGGTCGAAGGCGAGGTTGTACGCGACGCATCTCCGATCCTTGAGGATGTCGGTCAGCGACGGCACCAGGTCGCCGAACGTCGCCGCCTGCGCGACGCGTTGCTCGCAGATCCCATGCAGCCGGGCCGCGGCCGGCTCAATCGGCGCTCTCGGATCGACGACCTCGTTCAGCAGAGTTCTTCCGTCCTGGTCGACGATGCCGATCTGCACGGCCCACGGGTCCGTCAGTCCGGTCGTCTGAACATCAAGCACGAGAAGGCTGGGGTCGGCGAGTAGATCAGCAGCCCATCGGCGCGCCTGCTCCTTATCCGCCGACCACGATGCCGGACGCCGTATGGCCCGCACCGCGTCCTCGATGGTGGGATGCCGCTCGGCGAGTGCTTGCACGTGCCAGAGCGGCCATGTTCCGTCCTGTAGATCGTGCTGCGCGTGCATGGTTCCCAGGTACGTGTGTTGCTCATACGCGCACCAACTCGGCCGTTCGGTGTCGATGGGACGAACGAACTGGACAGGGACCCCGTCCACGGCCTGGCAGAAGATGTCCTGCCAGGCTTCGGGACGTACCCGCTGCGATGACGCGTGGGTTGGCCGCTCCACCTTCATGTCCTCTCGAATCTGACAACGCTTGCGGATGCCTCAATGCGGCACGGTTCATGGGGTGGGCCCCCGCGTACGGCGGGGCAGGACGGGGCGATGAGCACGTGTCCGCCATGGGAACGGCAGCGTCACCCCTTAGCCGGAGGACTGATCGAAGTTTCCGACGTGGCACTCAGCCAACGACGCATCCCCGTGTTCCGGGGCGTGTTCGCTGTCGGGCATCGCGGTCGTTTCGACCACGGGTTCATCCCCGTACTCAGGGGTGGGAGTACTACACGTCGATCGTGAAGTGCCGGGCGGGACGTCTGACGACCATCCGCACCGCTGTACTGATAGGGGTCATCCCCATACCCGGGAGCGGGACGTCGACCCCGTCAAGCGCGGACTGAAGGTGGGGGCATCCCCGTACGCGGGGGAGGGACATCGCCATGGTGCTTCCCCTGTTCGCCGCCCAGGGCTCATCCCCGTACGGGGGGACGTGTCGTCGACCTCACGTCCGCCACTGCGAGGCAGTACGCGGGGAGGGTCATGTCCCGCTCATCCGTCCACTCGGCGCGGCGGGGTTCATTCCCACACGTGGGGAGAGGACGCTCCGTCCGGAACGAGGGTGAGCGGCGGGTCAGGGCCATTCCAGTACGCCGGGAGAGATCTTGTCGACTCAATCAGACCGAGATCAACACGTCGCCGACACTGGGGGTATCCCCGTGCGCGGTGCCAGCCCGGCACCGCGGCGATCCCCATTGCCACGGAGCCTCCCGTACGCGGGGGCTGGACGACGTTGTGCATAGGTCATCCGGCTCAGGTCAGGGGTCATCCCCGCACGCGACGAGAAACTGACCGTCGGTAGCGGTGGCGTAGCGGTCGTAGGGCTCATCCCTGTGTTCGAGGGTAGGACTTGAGGTCGTCCCAAGCGAAGCTCAGGGCCACGAGATCATCCCCGTACGCAGGGTCGTCCGACAGGCCGGGTAGTCATCCGGCGGGCGGTGCTCATCGTGACGCCGGGGACGAATTCATCCCCGCACGCGCACGAGGGCAGGATGCCTGTGCGTTCTTGATCTGGTCGGCCCGTATGGGTTCATCCCCGTACGCGGGGGCGGGACACGCGGTACCACAGTCGGCAGCGCCATGGCGCCATCCCCGAACGCGGGGCCAGAAGCTGCGAAAGGGAGGCATTGCTCTCGGAACCCTGGGTTCATCCCCGTACACCGAGGGCGGGATGTCCCAGTAAAGTCCATCATCTCCGTGGGGTGGGGGCATTCCCGCACGCGGGGACGGGACAGTTCAGTGATCACATGGGACGCTCCACTTGTGGGTCCATCCCCGTACGCGGGGTGGGACAACAACAAGGCGTTGGCGTACTACCGCAACACCGGTTCATCCCCGTACACGGGGGACACCTGGGTCAAGGGCGTCGACAACGGACGGCAGGGTTCATCCCCGAACGCGAGGCGGGACGCGATGACCTTGTCCGCGTACCAGCCAGCGTTGAGTTCATCCCCATGCGCGGAGGCGGGACGAGGCCAGCCGCAAGACAATGACCACGACCGGCGGTTCATCCCCGTACGCGGGGGCAGGGCCTCGCGAGCAACCCTCCTCTTGGGCAATGCATCAGTTCATCCCCGTGCGCGGGGGCAGGTCATGGTGCACCAGGGCAGCGAAATCAGCGGGTTGACGTCATCCCCGAACCCTGGGCGGCTTCCACCAATCCTTCGACGCTTCGCCGAACTCGCGTTCATCCCCGTAAGCGGAGGCGGAACACCGCCGGCTCGACCGGGGTGGGCTCCCCCATGGGCTCATCCCCATATCCGGGGAGAGAAAGCAACTTCAGCACAGAACTCGGCCACCGCAAAGGAACATCCGGTCCGCGACGCGGGCTCCTGCGGTCCCCTCGCCTGCAGTGATCAGCGGGGACATCCCCGCTAACGCAGGGTGGGACTTCGGCTGGCCGGTGCTCGCGAAGTTCATGACCGGCTCATCCCCGTACGCCATGGCGGGACATGCCAGGCCTGCAGCCCACCTTGATCAGGAAGGAGTCATCCCCGTACGCCGGGGAGGGCCACAGCGGGGCCTTGAGGTCGATCCGCCCAGACAGTTCATCCCCGCACGTTGGGGTGAACGGACATCCGGCGAGACGGAGGTTGACCATGTCTGGATTCCCGTGTGCCGGGGCCTGGACGTGTCGGCGATCTTCGAGGCATCCACCGGATAGGAGGCATCCCTGTACGCAGGGCGGGACGCTGTCCGGAGGGAAAGCGACCGCCGGATTCGGGTTATCCCCGTACGTCGCCGCGGAGCGGGAGGGTGAGCCCTGAGTATCGGCTGCGCCCGCGAGCTATTCCCGTACGCCGGAGCGGGACCTGAACCCCTAGTACGCCGCGAAGATGCTCTTCCGCTCATCCCCGTACACGTGGCGGCACAAGCTGCCCGCCGATCTGTCGGCCGGCCTGCGCGGTTCATCCCCGTATGACGACGAGCGGGCCGTCTCGAACGCGATGAAGGGCCTGGGTTCATCCCCGTACTCGAGGGCGGGATTCTTCATGAAGCGAGACCGGCAAACCCGAGTCCGGTTCATCCCCGGACGCGAGGGCGGGACACGATCATCTCGGCGACAGCGGTCTCGTTGAACGGTTCGTGCCTGACGTCGGACAGGTCGGGCAGTCATTCGGCGGGCGGGGCTCATCCCGTGCGCGGGGGCGGCGATCTGCTGGTCCGCCGGCTCGGTCCACCTTGAGGTCATCCTGCACGCCAGGTCGGGACATGTGTGGGGTTTCGATCGCACCCGCCGCGATCAGTTCATCCCCGTACGCCGGGGCGGGACCCTTTGCCCAGGGCCTGCAGCGGATCGAGAGGGCGTTCATCCCGTACACCGGGGCTGGACGTCGTGGTGATCCAGCCGTCTGTCTCTAGGCGGCGTTCATCCCCGAACACCGGGGCGGGGTCCCTGGCATACAACCACCGCTTGGATCAAGCAGGGTTCATCCCCGTACGCCGGGGCGGGACGCGTCGATGACCGCGAACACGTGGGCCGCGTTCGACTCATCCCCGTACGCGGGGTGGGAGTCGGCGGCCGCCACCTGCTCGTACGAGCCGCTCATCTCCGCATGTTGGGGCGGGACGACTGGATGGATTGGCAACTCAAGATCGAGCATGGCTCATCCCCGTACGCGGGGACGGAACACCGGAGCTACTGAGCGTGACATTCGCGCGATCGGTTCATCCCCGAACGCGGGCGGGACGCCGCGAATGGGCCCTGATGAAGCTGCTCACCGGTTCACCCCCGTACGCGGGGACGGAACGAGGCTTTGCTGTCGGCGTACCCCGAGGCGGTGGGGTCATCCCCACACGCGGGGCGGGACCAGGCGGCCTCTTCGAGGAGCTCGCCAAGGAGGGGGCATTCCCGTACGCGGGGGCGGGACCGCTTCGCGTCGCGTCGGGTCGGCTGCCAGATCGGCTCATCCCCCACACGCGGGGCGGGCCGGTGGGTCGCCAGCGCAAGGGCGGCCCCGACGTCGGTACGGGGCATCCCGCCGAGCTCGAGCAGCAGGGTGACCCGATCTTCACGCAGGGGCCATCCCCGACGCGGGTACCGGCCGCCCAGACCTTCCCTTGCACGGTCCAGATCACGGGTTCATCCCCCTACGCGGGGCGGGACTCGATCCTCACCCGCGATCCGTTCGAGCACCCTGGTTCATCCCCGTACTTCGGGGCGGGATCGGGTGTCGTGCGGCCGAAGCGGCGCGGGGGTGGGACGACATCACCACGGCGAAGAACCTCGCGAACGTCGGGGCATCCCCGTGCGGGGCGGGTTCGCTTGGCGCACACCTTGACGTCGAAGTTGTAGGAATCATCCCCGTACGCGGGGGGCACGCACGTCCCGTTGACGTCCAGCAGCAACTGCTGGCGGGGTTCATCCCCGTACGCGAGGGCGGAACTCCCGCATCCGGCAGAGCGACGGGCGGTCCGTGGACTCACCCCGGGCGCGGGGCGGAACAACAACAAGGCGCTGGTGTACTACCGCAACACCGGTTCATCCCCGAAAGCCGGGACAAGACATGATGATCACCTGGTCGATCTACGCTGGGCACTGTTCATCCCCAAGGGCCGGGGCTCGTCCGGATATCCAGCAGATCGGGGTGAAGCCGGCCAGCGGTGCATCCCCGTACGCCGGGGCGGGACAACTCAACCGGGATCGCCAGCGGGTTGAGGTCCGGCTCATCCCCGTGCGCGACGGCGCAGACGATACGCGGTGACGTCGACGGCTCGTCCCGTACGCAGGGGCGGGACACTTCGCGACCTACATGTTCCAGCAAGTCCTGGTGCGCTGCGGTCGGAACGGGTCTTGCGAGGAGGACGCAGCCGTAGTCGCGTCCGAGGCCGTGCGCGGGGCGGGACGCAACGAAGGCGAGGCACGCTCGGTACCACTCCAGATCATCCCCGTACGCGGGGGGTGGGACGGTTTGCTGCTGGTGTTCTTCGGCAGTGACCTGGGGTCATCCCCGTACAACCCCCAGCGAGGTACCGATCGCGGTGACGAGCTGGGGTTGATCCCCCGAACGCGGGGGCGGGACGGCAGTCAAGAACTGGTGTACGTAGTAGGTCCGGGGGCATCCCCGAACGCGGGGCCGAGCCAGATGTCTCTTACGGTCGAAAAGGTCCGGTCGGGCTCATCCCCTTACGCAGTGACGGGACCGCGGCCTGATCAACTCCGAGGTCGGGCACGACGGATCATCCACGAACGCAGGGGCGGGACATACTGCCGACACAGGACGTGTAGGAGCCCACGGGTTCACCCCCGTACGCGGGGACGGAACACCGGCGCAGGAACTTCGCGTCGACCCCGTTGGGTTCATCCCCGTACACGGGGCGGGACAAGAGCAGGTCCGGGTCCTCGATCACGTCGGGGGGTTCATCCCCCGCCCACGGGGGCGGGACCTCGTCGGTACGCCGCGTCAGGTCGATGAGGTCGGGTTCATCCTCGCATACAGGGTGGGACCGGTGTCCGGCCGCGACGTTGAGCAGCGCAGCGGAGTCACCCCCGTACGCGGGGGCCAAGACCCGACGTCCATGGTGGCGGCAGGGCCGAGGTTGGAGTCATCCCCGTGCTCGGGGGCGGGACTACGCAGTGCGCTTCGTGACGCTGCCCGGCGGCGGTTCATCCCCGAACAGGGGCGGGGCTCGTTGATGTACCTGGTCGAACCGCGGGCCATCAGGTCATTCCCGCAGGCGGGGGCGCGATTTGAGGTGCAGGTTCGGGACGGAGTCTGCGCCTACGCTCATCCACATACGCCGGGGCAGGACCGCTTCACCGGCAGCGATGCCCACGACCGCACCGGTTCATCCCCCTACGCCGTGGCGGGACTGCCGGGCCATGCCGTAGACGCCCTGGCGTTGCGGTTCATCCCTGCACGCCAGGGTGGGACGTGAACAAGCGGCTGGACGGCGGTTGGTGCAGCGGTTCATTCCTGTACATCGGGTGGGGCTCGGCGGGCCTGGTCTCGCAGACCGGTCCGTACGGTTCATCCCCGTACGCGGGGGCCGGACCGTACGGGCCGGGCGCCCGCGCGCTGGGCTCCCTGGGTTCATTTCCCTACGTGCGGGTGGCGGGACCGGTCTGCGACGGCCTGCCGGTTCTGCGCGATCGGTTCATCCCGGGTTGCGGGGGCGGGACACCCTGGTGAGCATCGCGTCCAGATGCTGGCTGGGTTCATCCCCGTACGCCGGGGTGGGTAGCGGTGTTCAACCAACGTATGTAGCACCCCACCGTTCATCCCCGTCTTCGCAATCTCAACGAGATGCACCTCTCCCATAGCGCTCCCCGCTCTCGCACCGAGCATGGGGCGAGACGCTGGCGAGTTCGAGGTCTTCGGCCTCGGCTGAGGTTCATCCGCGTACGCGGGCGCGGGGCGTGAGAATGAGCCCCAGTATCCGCTGCGCCCACGACTCATCCCCGTACGCCGGGGCGGGACCTGATCAAGGCTGCGGTGAAGCGCTGCGCGTCGGGCTCATCCCCGCACGCCGGGGCGGGACGCTTCCCGACCTGTGCGTTCGTGCGGGACTTTCTGTGTTTTCGCTGGGATGGCTTTGGCGAGGAGGAGGCCGCATCCGTAGGCGCGGGCGCGTCCGAGGCCGTGGGTGAGGGTGTCGGCGAAGCGGTGGGAATCGGTGACGGTGAGTTCGCCTTGGATCTCGGCGCGGCTGATGCGCATGCCGCGGTGGGCGCTGAGGGTGGCGAGCGTGGGCAAGGTACGGATGGTGAGTTGCTCGGGGTTGGCGGTGGCGCCGATGTAGGGCAGGCCGCGGTTGGTGGTCTGGCTGGGGGGTTGCTGGCGGGCGGTGAACCAGCGCTGGACGGCGGCGGGTGAGGAGTCGGCTTGGCTGTCTCGCCGGTAGGTGCCGCGTCGTTCGGCGTAGACGGCGGGGTTGACCACTGCGCGGAAGCGGAAGGCGGCACCCTGGTTGATGGTCATGTCGATGGTCTGCAGGTCGGGGGGTGCAGCGAGGGCTGCGGTGGGGAGGCTGCTCCAGTTGCCGGGGACACGGGACTGGACAACCAGGGTGAGGATGTTGGCGGGGAGGTTGACGGCGTAGGTGTGCAGGACGCCCATCTGGGCGCGGGCGTCTGTGGCGCCGTCGGGAACCCAGTGACGGTAGGCGCGCATGACGAGGCGGTGCATGTCGTGCGGGTCGAGGACGGCGTGGGCGACGTCGGGGTGGTCGAGGTTGAGGGTGCACAGGGCGTGGTGGGCGACGAACCGGGCGCGCGCGGTCTGGCGTGTGATCATGACTGGCCTTTGCGGGGTGGGGTGAGGGTGATCCGCTTTTCCCAGCGGGGTGCGTGGGCGCGGTGGCGGGAGTGGAAGCTGAGGGGCTGGTCGTTGACCTGCCGGGCGCCGGCCTCTGGGGCGGTGGTTTCGATCCAGGCGGAGCAGCGGGGCTGCGGGGCGCGCGGCAGCAGTGGTTCGGCGGCGAGGACGGTTTCCAGGTCGCCGCGGCGGATGGCTTGGTAGACGGGGTGGGTGGGGGCGCAGCCCTTGCGGCCGAGCCACAGCAGCCGTCGTGGTTCGTCCAGGCGTTGGGCGAGGTGGGTAAGCAGGGCGCGGTCGGGGCTTTCGACGGCGGCGAGGAAGGCGGCGTCGGCGAGGTACCAGCGGGTTGAGACGATCGGGTCGCGCCGGGTGTTGCCGGCGGTCAGCGCGCCCGTGGTCGGGTCGGGGGCGACGTTTTTGGGGCTGCCGTACCAGGAGGGGACGCTGTCGGCGACGCGTGTGGTGAAGGTGTTGCCGGTGGCGTCCTCGAGGGCGGGTGCGGCTCTGGCGGCGCGTCGCGGGTCGGTGATCAGGTCGCGGGGGCGCAGGGGGTAGTGGCCGCCGCCGGTGGTGTGGAAGTCCTGGATGAAGACGCCGGGCCGGTCGGCGCGTACGCCGAAGCGGAGTTGGGCGAGGGTCTCCAGCGGGAGGAAGTCCTCGCCTTCTGTGCGGTGTTCGGCGCGGTCGTGGCCGTCGGCGGCGGCGAGCAGGCCGATGACGGCGCTCTTGGTGGGGTGGGAGGCGGCGTCGCGTTCGGAGAACCGGGAGCGGGTGCCGTAGGCCTGCAGCAGTCCCTCCAGGCGCAGCACGAGGCAGTGCATGCTCATGTCGGCTGTCCCGCCAGCAGCTGTTCGCCGATGGCGGTGGTGGGGTGGGCGAGCTGGTCGGGGGTGTCGACTTCGGTGGGCTGCAGACGGCCGGCGTCGCGGCGCTGTTGGAGCAGGTCGGCGATGTCGAGGTCGTAGGTCAGCGCCGTGCCCGGGTCGATGCCGCGCTTGCGGATGATGAGCGCATGGTGGTCCAGGAGGCGTTCGGCGGCCTGCAGGCTGGCCGCCTGCGTCCCGTCCTGACTGGTGCGTTCCTCGATGGCCTTTTCGAAGGCGCCGACGTAGTTGTGCTGGCGCTTGTCGGCGTGCACGAGTACGAACTTGGGCAGCACGCCGGGCGCGGCGGAGGTGTTGCGCTTGGCGGAGGGCACGGCGTGGCAGAAGGCGTCGATGAACGCGGCCTCCGCGGCTTGGGCGGCGGCTTCGACGTCGAAGGTGTCGCCGGCGTGGGCGGCGAGTGAGGTGCGCAGCTTGTGCCGGTCGAGGACGGAGTGGGCGTAGAAGGTGCCGCTGATCAGGTTCTGGTAGCCGGTCATGCCGGCGCCGTTGTCGGCGCTCGGCTCGAACAGGTCCAGGGCGTGCGTGCCGGCCTGACGGGGGGTGGCCTTGCGCAGCAGCTTCATGTCGTCGGCGGCGCTGTAGAAGTCCTCGACGCCGGCAGCGCGGCCCACCGTGATCGCGGTCATGGTCTGTACGGCGCCGTCGACGTCGTCGGCGGGGAGGCCAGCGAGGAACCGTCCATACAGGGCGATGTCGATGGCGTCGGCCGGGGAGAGAGCGGCCAGCAGTTCGCGCGCGGCGGCCGCGGGCAACGCGGGGATCTTGGCGTCCGGTTCGGCGGAGGTGTCCTCGGCCGCGGTCTTCTTGTCCTTCGCCTTGGTCTTCGCGGCCAGCACTTTCTGGACGTCGGTAAGCCAGGGCTCGAGGACCTCGCGATGGCGTTCGATGACGTCGGCCATGGTCTCGTGCGCGTTCTGCGCGGCGAAGATCAGCACCTTGGTGAGGTTGGCGGTGTTGTCCTTGGTGCCGAAGACGATGCCCAGACTCATCAGGGCGTGCTTGGCCATGGCGAGCGCCTGCTCTGCGTTCCAGCCGCGCGCGGCCAGTTCCTTGCCGGTGAGCAGGGCCCATTCGCGGGTGCGGATCCCGAAGGCGTAGCCGGCCAGGGCGCCGGTTCCTTCGTTGGCCTGGTCGCGCATGTAGGTGCGGGCGGCGCGGCGTTGGGTCTGCGGGGAGAGGCTGTCACGCAGCGCGTTGCCGAACGGCATCTGCTTGGGGCGGCCGTTGGCGTCGCGGACCAGTAGGACACCGTTGTAGCAGGTCAGCGAGTGCAGGTTGAGGTAGCGGGGGTCGTCGAGGGTGAGGGTGGGGTTCATGTCGGTCCTTAGTTCTGGGGGCGGGTGTGGGGGGTGTAGAAGCTGCGGGCCCAGGAGCGCTGGACGGCTTCCGGGCGGGTGGTGAACGCGGCCAGGTCGTCGGCGAGTTGGGCCCAGGAAGGCGGGATGCGGTCGTCGGCGCGCAGTCGGTGGATGGCGTGCTCGAGTTGCGTCTCGTCGAGCGGGCCGGGGGTGATGAGGCGTTTGAACATCCGGTCGCAGCCGGGGTCGGCTGGGCCGCGGCCGCCGGGGCTGCCGATGCGGCGCAAGGCCCGGCCGAGGTCTCCGGAGCCGTACAGGCGTTGCGGTTCCTGGTAGGGCAGCGCGGCGTGGTAACGGGCGAACAGATACGCGGTGATCTCGTAGGCCGGCCGGAGCGCGTCGTGGGGGGCGAAGGATGCGGCGGCGTCGCTGGCCTGGGAGGCCATCGGTTCGCCTGAGTGGGTGTGGCGGCGGCGCAACTCCCCCAGCAGGTCCTGGTTGTGGGTGCGCACGAGGGAGACGAGCCAGCCGGTCAGGGCCTTGGGCCCGGTGGGTCGGGGGAGCCCGGTGAGGGGCTGCTTCGGTGTGACGACTGTGAGGTCGGTGTCGGTGGTGGGGTGCATGGCGGCCTCGGCGAGTTCCATGGGGGTCTTCTTGCTGGTCAGTTCGGCCGCAAGACGGGCTTCTGCCCGCACCAGGGCCTCCATTGCGTGGCCGGTGCGGGGCATCGAGCGCAATCGCTCGGCCAGCGCGGACCGAGCGCAGGTGACGGCCGCGGTGGCGAAGTCGGCGCGCGCGGTGTCCTCTTCCGAACCGTCAGTGATCGCTTCGAGAAGCTGGTGGAAGGGGTCCTCGAAACGGGCCCACAGGTCCGGACCGGGATCGAACCGCTTGAGCAGCGTGGCGCGCTCTTCCGGCCGGGCGTTGGGGTAGGTGAGGTCGCGCGCGATCGTGGCGGCCTTCTTCACCGCGCCAGCGAGGAACTCCGTCCAGTTAGCCGCGTCCTGAGCTGCTTGGCGCAGCTGGTGGTGGCGGGCGCCGTAGAACGGGAAGGTGTCGGAGATCCAGCCGGTGACATCGTGGTTCTTCGCGGCCAGGCCGACCGACCAGAGCTGCACGGGCCTCGGGTAGCGCACCAGCCGGCTGTACAGGTCGCTGCCCTGGCCGGTGTTGCTGGCCGCCGCGTACAGGGCGTGGGCGTCACGCCACAGGGCGCGCTCCGGGTTCGGCTGCAGCGGCTTGTCGCCTTTGAAGACGGCGTCGGGGATCAAGGTGGGGGGCAGCGGGGCGAGGATCTCGCCGGCGCCGATGAGGACCTTGTCCACGACGAGCGCGCCGTCGTCGCCGCGGCGGGGGGCCATCAGGATGGAGCGGCCCAGGACGGTGTGCAGGTCGGCGGGCCCGTCGGGGGTGCGGCCGTTCTTGTCGCCGGGCCCGGTGAAGGTGCGGCGTGACCGGTTGAGGGTCCAGGAGGTGTTCAGGGTGCCGCCGTTGGGCGTCGGGGCCAGGTTCAGGCGCAGCGTGTCGGCGAGGGTTTCGCCGAGCGCGAGGGTGCGGATGCGGGTGCCGAGTCGGCCGACCGCCGCGTAGGTGAACGGCTTGCCGAACCAGGCCGTCTTGGCCATCACCCGCCCGCCCATGCCGTAGGCGTGCTGGGCGAGCATCGCCGCGAACGCCTCCTTGATGTCGAGCGGCTGCTCGTCGTGCAGATGGATGTGGTCGAAGAACAGGTGGTAGTCGCCGGCCCGCTCGAGCTCCAGCTGGGCCGGGCCGACACCGTGCGCGGAAAGGTACGGCGCCAGGTTCGTGTTCTGCCCGAACGGGTGGGTGGGGTGGGTCAGGTCGAGCAGTCCGTCGAAGCGCTCCTCGCGCAGCTTGTGTGCGACCTCGGCCAGGGGGTGCCGCTCGGATGTCCACTGCCGGTATTCGGCGTGGGTGCGGGGGTGGACGCCGGTGGCGTAGCACAGCGCGAGCAGCAGCTCGTATTGCGCTATCCGCGCCCCGGGCGAGGCGTGCACCAGGGCGGGGATCTGCTCGGCCTGCTCGAAGACCTCGATGAGAGACAGCCAGCGCGGAATCGGGTGTTTTCCCTGGTCAGGGCCGATTGTCAGTGCCGTGATGCATGCTTCGTCCCGCAAGTCATAGCAAATCGGTTGATTTTGACACTCGGTCAGGAGCGGTGACGACATGCGGAGCAACCCTTCGGTTGTTGTGGAGGTGCGTGACGGGGACGGTGTTCCACGGCCTTCGCGAACTCGTTCAGGGAATGCGCGTTCTTCACTCTTTTGGCTGTGGGTGTGGGGCAAGACCGACCGTTATGGCCGAAGCCGCGAACAGGGCGGCCCGCTGTGGAATCCGCTGCTGGCGCACTGCCTGGACAGCGCCGCGGTGTGCGGCGAGCTCTTCGACCACTACCTGGCAACACCGGTGCGCGAGAGACTCGTTGAGGCCTTCGGCGGTGGCTGCGCCCCAACCGCCCGCAGAGTGTTGATGCTGCTGACCGCGGTGCACGACATGCCGGGCAAGGTCCATCCGGGCTTTCAGCGACGCTTCGTCGACGGCAGCGACAGCAACGACCCCGAGCTCCTCGCCGCGGGCCGGAACTGGGAACGCGCCGCCCGGGCCGCCGGCCTACCGCTGGAGCGCACAGGCCGGCCCGCTCCCCCACACGCGCACCTCACCGCCCGCTACCTGCCCGCACTGCTCGGCTGCCGGTGCGCCGACTGCGTCGATCCCACGCCAGGCGGGCCGACCGACCCCCCGCGTTACGAGGGGCTGCACACGATCGCCGCGCTCCTGGGCGGGCATCACGGCCACTTTCCCACCGATACGCAGATCCTCGACGCCACCTGCCGCCTGGCTGAGCCCTGGCTCCAGGCCCAGGTCGAACTGCTGCATGAGCTGGCGCGGCTGCTGCGCCTCGACCTCAAGACGCTGCCCGATCTGATCCGGCCCGCGCGTCCGGCGGTGCTGCCGCTGATGGCCGGGCTGGTGGTGCATTCCGACTGGCTCGCCTCGGATGAATCCCGCTTCACCTACCGCAGGCTGAAGACAACCACCGACCAGTGGTGGGCCGCCTCTCGCCGCCAAGCCAGCCACGCCGTACGCGCGTTGCACCTGAAGCGGTGGCAGCCGTGGCCGGATGCCATGTGGCCCGACCTGTTCCCGGGCACGCCGCAGCCGCGGCCGGCCCAGCGGGCGGTCATCCGCCACGCGCCGCAGCGGCCGATGATGGCGATCGTCGAGTCCACGACCGGGTCGGGGAAGACCGAGTCCGCGTTGTGGCTGGCCCACCAGCTCACGGTGCAGTGCGGCTACCACGGCTTCTACCTTGCCCAGGCGACCAGGGCTGCCAGTGACCAACTGGTGAGGCGCGCGGGCACGTTCCTTCGCCACGCGCTCGCCGACACGGAACGGGCGAACCTGGCCCTGGTCCACGGCACCGCCTCCATCAGCGCTGTCAGCGACGAACTCGCCCGCGGCCTCGATGACGGCCCCCTCTCGCTCGCGGCCGCGGTGAACCTCACCACCTGCGACGATCCCACCAGCGGGAGCGCCAGGGCCGTACTCGACCGCTGGTACCTGGAGAGCGGCCGCGGACTGCTCTCCCCGTTCGGTGTCGGCACCGTGGACCAGATCGTGCTCGCCGCCCAACGCTCCCGGCACTGGTTCCTGCGCCTGTACGGTCTCGCGAACAAAGTCGTCATCATCGACGAAGCCCACGCCTACGAACTGTTCCAGCAGCACCTGCTGGGTGAGGCGATCGGCTGGCTCGCCGACGCCGGCGCCTCCGTGATCATCCTGTCCGCCACGCTGCCGAATTCCACCCGGCACGAACTCATCGAAGCGTGGTGCGCCGGCCACCGGAGCACACCCTCCGAACAGACAGCGACCGGCCCCATCACCTTCGTCGACGCGAGCGGCACCGTCGCCACGCACACCCCCGTGCCCGATCCCACCGACACGACTCCGCCGGCGCGAACCCGCCTGCTGCTGAAGGCCGATCCCGGCCCGCACGCCCTGGCCGAGCACCTGCTGACCACCCACCCGCGCGGGATCACCGGCGTGATCCGCAATCGCGTGGTGTCGGCGACCGCCCTGTATCGCGCCGTCGCCGACATCGCCGACGCGCACGGCTGGAACGTGCGCGAGGACGTTCTGCTGCTGCACGCCCGCTTCACCGAACGCGACCGCGCCCGCCACCAACAGCGCCTCGAGCATCTATTGGGCCCGCATCCCGACCCTGAGCTGCGCGGCCACCAGGCCAACCCGGCACGCCCCGAGCGGTTCCTGCTGATCGGAACGCAGGTCCTGGAACAGTCCCTCGACTACTGCCTGGACCACCTCTACAGCGATCTCGCCCCCATCGACCTGCTCCTGCAGCGCCGCGGCCGGCTCTGGCGGCACCTGGCCAACCGCCTGCACCTGGCCGGCAGCGACGCCAGCCCGCTGATGCGGGTGCTGTTCACCCCCGGGGCCGGCGGGCTCCCCCACC
This sequence comes from Streptomyces sp. N35, assembly GCF_016464295.1. Lineage (NCBI taxonomy): Bacteria > Bacillati > Actinomycetota > Actinomycetes > Kitasatosporales > Streptomycetaceae > Streptomyces > Streptomyces sp. N35. The sequence goes on from NZ_JAEIMH010000005.1 coordinate 69,519, forward strand.
TGATGCACCCCGGCGGCCGGCCCATCGACGCCTACGCCCCCTACCTCCAGGCCGCCACCTGGCACGCCCTCAACCAGCGCAGGTCACCCATGGACCGTGACGAGCCGATCCTGCTCACCACCCCCGACGACACCCACCCGCTGCTGCAGACCGTCTACGCCCCAACTCCCCCACCCGGCGACGAGGCGGTTCACACCCTGCTCAGCGCCACGTTCACGCAATGGCAAGCCGCCCTGGCCGAGCACCTCCATCAGGCCGACCAGCGATCCCTCGCCCCGTATGCGAAGGGCGCCCCGGTCGGCGTCGAAGACCTCGCCTCAGGATGGCTCAACGGCACGGCCGACGACCCCGACCGTCCCACCCATCTGATCGCCCGCTCCCGCCTCGGCGCGCCCAGCATCGACATCGTCTGCCTCTACCAGCACCCCGCACACGGCCGGACCTGGGACCGCGACGGCACCGTGCCCGCTGACCTGAACGTCTACCACCCCCGGCGCGAAGCAGAAGCGCACCGCCGCCAGCAGCGCGAGATCCTCCTCAACACCGTTCGCGTCCCCGCCCACTGGTTCCACGGAACCAACGCACTGCCCGCACCGCCCAGTTGGACGATCCCGTCCCCAGGCGCACTCGCCCGGCACCCGGTGCTCCTCCTCACCCCCGAAGGCCTTCCGCATGACCCTGCGGAGGAACGCCTCGCACACCTGACCTACACCCCAAGTACAGGCCTGTCCCGATGAAACAGGACCTCGCGGTTCGTACACTCAGATCTCTCCCGCATGTTCGGGAATGACCCTGGTTGCTCCGCGTGTAAACCAGACACCACTCTCCGCCCGACCGGAGCTGCTGCTTCGTCGCCCCCAGCACTGGGGGGACGAAGCTTTCGAGCGCTACGGCGCTCAGGCCGACATGGGTGCGGGAAAGCTTCGGGCCCGGCGAAGTCCTCACCTAAACGCCCTGATGCCCCGGCTCAACATCGTCGCTGTGGGGAGGCCGTGGTTCGCACCCGCTCTCCTGCGTGTCGAACTCGCGCTGGCGGAGTCAGCCACCGATGTAGAAGAACAGGGTGTCGATGTGGTGGTCGTTGTCGAGGGAGTCCTGCCACACGGTGTGTTCGAGGTCGAGCATCTCGATCAGCTTGTTCAGGTCGTACGCGAAGCTGTCGTCGACACGGTCGAGCACGGCTCGGTAGGCGTCGGCGGCGGGCTTGGCCTTGGCCAGCGGCCAACGTCCGATGGCGGGGTACCCCCAGGGCGGAGTCGGGATGGAGAAGCCGATCTCGTCGGGCGGGCCGGCGTAGAAGTAGTCGTGCGGCAGCAGATCGGCGGGGACGCCGGCACGGCGCAGTTCGTCGTCGAGCAGTCCGAAGAACGTGGACGGCTTCGAGTACACGGTGTAGTCGATGATGTCGGAGCCGATGCTCTGCATCAGCAGGGTGAGCGCGGTGTAGTAAGCCTGCCCGGCGTACTCCCCCTCGGCGTCGGCCCTGCCGGCGGCCAGGTGCTCCAGCGCGTCGGAGATGGTCAGCCCCAAGTCGATGTCCTGGCGCTCGAGTTCGGCCTGGTACGCGCGGGACTCGCTGCGCACGATGTCCAGGATCCGCTGCTGGTCGGCGTTCAACTCGCCGCCGAGGTAGGGCAGCAGCCGGCGCTGCTCAGCGATGCTGTAGCTGATGATGTGGCTCATCGGTTGATCATCACATCTGGCTCTGACAAGGCCGGTTGGTGGTTACCGAACTGTGGTGGGCGGCAACCCATCCGGTTCCGTCGATCAGTGAAACGTGGGTGTGGCGATCTCGGGGATGCCGGTCCTGTGCTTGCCCGGCGGCAGGATCGGCCGTCCGTCCTCGGCGCGGCCCCCAGGGGGCGCCCGCGTGCCGCGGCGACAACGTGGGGCGTGTGCTGGTCGGTCAGCGTTCGAGCTCGCTGCGCGCTTCACTGCGCGCGGACCAGGTCCAGCAGGGCCTCGCGCCGCTTCTCCGACCGCTGTGTCGCCTCTACGCGGGCCCTTTCTTGTTCGTGCTCGGCGGCGAGCCGGTCAAGTTCTGCGTGTCGTCGCCGCAGTTCGAGGGCCTCGGCCTCGAGCGCATCGGCGCGGGCGGTGACGGCGGCCAGAGCACGCGCGAAGAGGTCCTTGTCCTCGTCCAGGTCGTTGTCGCGGTCTGGCGCGAGGCGAGTGAGGCCGTGGAGATCCTGGGTGATCTCCCACAGCGCGAGGGAGAGCCAGTGGACCTCGGCGTCATCGGGCGCGGATCGGGTTAGTTCGGCCACCGGCCTTGAGTGCCCGCTTGGCCACCTTCCTCGCGGCGGTATCCAGGTCCGCCAGGACGACGAAGCGTCCGCGGTGCGCGGTGGCGAGCCGACGGTAGCGCCGCCGCTTGAAGGCGAGCGGAATCAGTCCCGCGGCGTGGAAGAGGGCGAAGCCGACGGCGGCGCATGCGACCATTCCCAAGCCCAGTGCGAAGAAGCCGAACCCCACCACATCAACCCCCGCGAGCATGCCCTGTTGCAGCCAGCTCGAGTGCGCCAGGTGGCCGAGCCAGAAACTCAGGCCGCCCAGGGGAAGGGACACGACGAATGCGGCGGGAGCCAGGGCGGCGAAGGTCTGAAAATCGTCCTCGCTGTACGAGTCTCCGGTGGGGAGCCCGCGGGTCAAGGTCTGCCGTGCGACTGCGGGTACGTCGGGATCCACGACGACCTTGATCATCCCAGCCGCCGGTGGGTTCGCGCGTGACGCCTGATCCTTGCCGGACATAGGGGTCCTTTCAACGAAGGGTAGCCGCGGCTGGCTCAGCATTCGGGGCTGGGCTATGCGGTGCGGCGGATCTCCAGACGCTTGTGGTCATCGGCGGCCAGGCGGTGGATGTCTGCGACCGTGCCGGTCTCGGGGTCGTGGAGGTGCAGTCCCGCGGCCGTCAACGCGCGCTGCGCGTCATCGAGTTGCTTCCGGCGCTGTTCAGGCGGCTCGTCGTCCCACAGACAGGACAGCTCGATCAGTCGATCGCCCCCCTTGCTCACGCCGACCGACGAACCCGCCTTCCACAACGGGGCCATTGCCTGGCAGGCATCGTGGAACAGCAGCTGCACGGCCAGGATCTTCAGCGTGGTGGGGCGGGACTGCGCATTACGCGCCCGGTCCGCAATCGTGTTCGCGCTCACCCCCTGTTCCGCGCTGTCGGCCACCATGGCATCGGCGAGCCGCTGCTTCGCCCGGAACACAGCGAGCGCGGCCGGGGTGGTGTGGTCACGGCCACCGTCCTCAAGCGGAAGCGGCCAGCCGGCCCGCACACACAGGTCCTGCAGCGCCATCTTCTGGTCGAGGTCCGAGGCCGCCTCGACCCGGGTGATGGGCTTGTCCCAGCCCAATTCGGGGTGCGGATACGTACGCTCCACCGTTTCGCCGCGCTGCTGGCTCCAGGACGCGACGGGCCCCAGATGGTTGATCACGTCGTCGATGTCAAGCCAGGTCAAGCCCTGCTCGTGCAGCTGCTGCAGCAGGCTCTCGAACTCCCGCACCACGCGCCGCGGGAACCTGAAGAGCGGCCCCGGCATCTGTTCGTCCTGCACGCCCACGCCCCTTCGTCTCGTCGCTGACACCACCATGCCAGTCAACTTCTTTACCAGTCAAGAAGTTGACCGGCATGGCATGGTGGTGATGGTCGCCTTCGACAGCGCGCATCACTCGGCAATCGACCGCCCGCCACCCGGCTTGGGTGGTTCGTCAACCGCGGCGCCCCGTGGCTCCGATGAACCCCGATCGTTGGACAGACACGAACGAGGGTGACGTCGTACAGACCGGCGCCCGCACGCGGGCTCCGGCCGCTATGACATGACGCACCCGCTCCTGCGTCAGAGCGAAACGAGGGCCAATGCCGAGGAACCCTGCTACTGACCCGACGTACGGCTACGACCCAGACACGGGAACCGTACGCCTACGTCACCACGACCTGGCGCGGCTGCTGCTGATGTTCCGCGAGCTGATGCGCGACCAGAAGCCGGGCGAGTGGCAGCACATGCACGACTACGACGTGTCCTTCGAACGCCTGGCAGACGTCGTGGATGCCGCCTCGCAGGCTTCGTACGGCAAGCACTGGGATGGACCTGATCTACGTATGCGCTGCACCACGACCGAGGCGGTGTACGAATGGCCCGAGGGCGCACCGTACGATGGCGAGGCGACGTTCACCTGGAACGTTCCCGGCTACGGCTCGCACACCACGGATGAGGAAGAGGTCCACGCGTACGCGAACACGGGCCTGTGCGGGTTCAGCTGGGCCAAGGACGACAAGCCGCGCCGGGTGGCTGGCCTGCCGGACTGCCCGGAGTGCCGGCGCGAGGTTCAGTTTGGTGCTGAGCGCCCTCGCGGCGCCTGGTGACCACCTGGGCCCCCGCAGGCTCCCGTGGCCGCCGCCAGGATGCCCCGCACAGGGCTCGCGACGAGCTCGGGGCAGCGGCCGGCGGGCTGCGTCGATACCACGCTGGTGGCGGTGATCTTCTCGCCTCAGGTCAGGTTGCATGAAGGCGGGTTGTCAGTGGTGGGGCCTACGTTGGAGAGATGGCCTTACCCCCCGACCCTGCTCACTGGCTCCTTCAGATATCGATCAGTGCAGCCCCGAGCGATCGTCTCTTCCGCGAACAGGTTGGCCTGCTGCGGACGGTGGCGGACTTCGACCCAGGCACGAAGACTTGGGCGGTTCTGCGCGGAACATTCGACCTGCGCACCCTGGAGATCCTGCAGACCCTCTGCGATGCGGCCCGCCTCTACGGCACCCGCGTGCATCTCAACCCGGTACCCGTGCCTGACCATTGGCAAGGCCCTACGCTCACGGCCGACCAGGACCTCGCGCAGCACCTGCACGTCTGCTTGGACGCCGGGCGTCCGCTCGGGCAGCTGGTCCGCACGTTATCGGAGGGCGCCCAGGGGTAGTGGCCGGGTGCCGAGAGCTGCTGGAAGTCCGAGGTAGACGCACACGATCGCGTCGTTTCGACGAGGCCTCGACCTGCTGCGCCCGCACGTCCGGGACGTCGTCGATCTGGCCCACCTCTTGATCGAATACGACCGGGCCGACGAAGCCATCAGTGGCAGGCCGCCGCGGGCCGAGCCCCGCGCCGTACGCCCCCACTGGCAAGGGCGTAGTCAGGGCAGCTTGGCGTATAGCCAGGTCCGGCGGCCTTCCTCGCTGGGGATGGGCCGCGGAGTGCTGGGGCCGGTCGCGTCGTAGAAGCCGCCCAGGCTGTGGGCCATGGCGAGGACGGTGTCGGTGTCGGGGCCATCGATAGTGATGCGGACATGGTCGGGCTCGGTGAGGTGCGGGCACTGAAGGCTCATGTCGGACACGACGCGGCCCGCGCCGGCGGAGGTTCTGGCCGGGCACCCGGATCACTCGTACGGGCACGGCGTGCGGGGGGACTGGTCTGGGCGGCCGTTGTGTCAGTGCCCCCGACCACAATGGGGCGAGTGACCGACGAACCCGGCAACTGGCCGCGCCCCACCTTGCCCGGCCCTTTGAAGGCAGCTCTGAAGGTACTCAAGGCCGAAGGGTGCGCGCTGAGCCTGCTCGACCTGGCGCGAGCCGACAAGCTGCTCAGCGACCTCGGAGCACCCGCACCGCCGTCCACGCTCCGGGCGCTGGAGCAACTCCACGCTGCCCACGCCCCTCTCGCTCTCTTGCCCGACCCTGCCCGAACTGCGGTACTCGAAGACGCGCACATCGTGCCCTGGGAAAAGAGCAGGAAGGGGTGCGCCTCCCAGGAGGAAGCGCGTCGACGATTTCACCGCTGGCAGAACGCCTTGGTCCTGTGCAGACATTGCCACGCGATCTTCGACAAGACCTGGCTCATACCGGCACAACTGATCGTTCACGCCCGGCTCACGGCGCTGCGCACAGCGGCCGGCCACCAGGCCCTGGTGCACTACCTCGAGCGCTCCCTCGCGTTCCGCGCCGGAAGGTCACCTGAGTTGTTCGGGTCGGACGAGGCCTTCGCCGCCCACGAGCTCCACCGACTGCACGGTCACGGCGGCCACATCACGGTGCGACCGCACCTGAAGAAGGATCGCGTCGTCCAGTCCGCGGTCAGCCCTGAAGACGGCCTGATCCGCGTCGGCGCTCTCGGCGACGACTCGGGAGGGTTCTTCTTCGCCTACGCCATCACCGACGTGCCACCGCCCAAGCCGACCCGGGGCCGGACCGATGGGCCCAGCCCACACCGCTGAGGTGCGTGTCGAAGCCCGGGCGACGGGGCCGACAGCACGCTCCTCAGGTGCCGACGCCCCACCGTCACGAGCCGGGACCGAACCGTCCTTCGACGTACGGCCAGTTCTCGGCAGTGTTGAAGTCTGCCGCGGCCGCGAGGAACCGGTCGCGGTCCTCGGACGACTCCCCAGCAGCTGCCTTGGTAATCAACGCGCGCAGCTGTGCTACCTCAGCTTCCAGCTCGTCGAGCCGGGCGACCTTGCGCTCCAGCTCCTCCAGGCGCTGCCGCAGTTCGTCCTCACTCATAGATCGATCTTCTCACTGGCACCGCAGCGACGCCTGCCCCCGCGGCCCCGAGGCGGCGCCTCCCCCAGGACCTCGGCGGCCGGCCTGCGCGTGCGCTTCGCCACAAGGCCTCGCATGGTCGATCAACTGCCTAATCTGGAGGGGCTGTTGTTGACCGAAGAGGAGCATGTGACCGCCAGGGGAACTGTCAGCCCCGCCTTGTTCGCCGGGCTGCTCGATCCACACGGGGTCGATGAACGTGCCGCGCACAATCCGGCTCAAGGCCTCCTACTGGCGTGCGGCAGCGGCGGCAGCGTCTCCAGCCCGGTGCGGAACACGGCCGCACCTTCCGTGTCTGCGAACGGCCGCCGGCCTCGTTCGGCTCGCCGCGTCACCCGTACGGGCAGCTGCCCGCCAAAATGGCCGGAGCGTTACGCCCTGCGGACGACGCCCGAATGGGGTAGGACGACCCGGTCTTCGACCTTCCCAGGAGCCAGACGTGAACGACGACGAGATACGTAGGCGCTTCGATGGACGCCCCACCGTGGAACTTCGGCTCGGTCATGCTCCTGCCCAGTTGAGGAGCCAGGTCGAACGGGTGGCCAACGCGTTGGGCTACCGCCACCTTGCCGCTCACAACCTCGGCCCTGGCGGGTGCCTGCTCGTGTTCGGTAGAGACGACAATCCGGTCGCGCGACAGCGTGCAGCAGAGACGCAACAACGGCTATGCGCCGGCGGAGCGTTGTTGGACGCGGTGGGGTCGCCATCGCCGCCCCCACCGGGGCCACCACCTGCCGCTCGACCCGAGCATCAGCTCCGAGGACCTGTTCGACCACCCTCTGAACCACCGCCACCACCTCCCCTCGCCCCTGAACCTCAACCAAAGTCCCCGCCTCCGCCGAGCTATCCGCCCCGCCCGGGCTCGCCGCCATGACGTGTCCACGGACGCTTCTAAGCGCCCCCGCCAGTGGGGCCAACCCTGCGGGCCCCCGCCACGCCCCCTGCGCACCCCGTTTGTTGGCCCCGAGAAACGCCCAGCGTCCGCGTTGCATGGTCCCGTTCGCTCTTCCTTGCTGGCAGTCCTGGTGGTACTCGCAGCTCCTGCTGAATAGGCTCGCTGGATGGAGTGGGGGACGATCGCCGGCACGGCGCTCGGCGCCGTCGTCGGTGTGGGCTCGACGCTGATCGCCGATCGGGCGCGGTGGAGGCGCGAGCAGTCGGCGCGCGACCGTGAGTCGAAGCGGCAGCTGTATGCCGCCTACCTGGCGGCGTTGTCGCGCACACGCAACGAGTTCCGGAGCCTGGTCAGGCAGCTTGACTTGACGGTGGAGGAGCGCTCCGGGGCGGCCGGTAGGAGCTTTCGAGAGGGCGGGGCTTATGAGCTGCGGTACGAGGTAGCTCTCGTGGCACCCGAGGCGGTCACAGTGAAAGCGCACCAGGCGCTCCACTGGCTGCGCGATATGAACGACATCGTCGAGCAGGGTGTGGTCCGCGGTGATGAGCGCTGGGTGGCAAGCCACGGCGCTTTCGGCGATGCCCTTTCGGCGCTGCGGGAGGCGATGAGGACAGACCTCGATGCAACCGACTGAGCGGCCGCCGTCGGACTTGTGTGCCCGGTCCTCGCGTGGCGGGCGATCGGTCAGCTTGCGCAACGCCATCCGCCCCTCATGCGAAAGCACAGCTAGTCAGTGGGATCTCCCGGCTGGAGTCCACTCGCCACGACGTTGAAGCGCCCCATCGGGAATTCGACGTCAACCCCGTCAACAGGGTCATCGTGTACCTCTGCGATCGTGCCCATGCTCCCTTCCGGGAGGTCAGGATCAGCGAAGGTGGTGACCACCACGTCTCCCGGCTGGTACGCATCAGCAGTCATCCGGCCACTCCTTCCGTGTCTGCGAACCGTACGTATCTTCGTCGGTGGCACGGCAACGGCAACCACGCCCCCGGTCCCCGTAGCCTCAAGGGTGACTCGCTGCCCACGAAAGAAATCCAGTGGAGGGCCCCCGACGTGTGTGCCACGCTGGCGCACGTCAAAGGGGTGTAGCTCAGCTGGCCAGAGCGCCGGTCTCCAAAACCGGATGCCGCAGGTTCAAATCCTGTCGCCCCTGCCATGTCCAACGGCCAGGCGCTCGGGCACGGACGCTCTGCGGTGCACGGCTCAGACACGTTGGCCCCCGTGTTCGACGCGTACGTGCAACTACTTCTTAGGTTCCGTGCGCTCGTGCTGCCGCCCCACCTTCCGCTGAAGGTCTGGCGGTCCGGTTCACGGTGCGGCACTCGGTGGAAGCCGAGCATCCCCGGCGAGTCGATGTCGATGGCGATGACGCCCGGCGGGTACGCATCCTCGTTGGTGGTCAGCAGGATCGACATCGCGGACACCTCGGCGCGTGGCAGCGCGCAGTACAACGCGTGGCAGGTGTCCGCCCCGCCGTACCCGTCGCGGATCATGGTGCCGACCGTGGCCGCGGCGATCGTGTCCAGGTCGTCGACTGGCGCGGAGTCCGAGCGTCGGAGCGCGGCTTGGCCCGATCAGTGCCGCCTGAGACGGACGCCCGGCGGCCGCGTCCGTCAGCCAGGGCCTGTCAGTGGTCGCGCGTACGCTCCTCGCCATGAATCTTGACGATCTTGAGTGGCAGGTGCGGACGCGCGGCGGAATATCACCGGCCCTTGTCTCCCTGCTGCGGGAGAAGGGCGACGTGGACGTGCTGATCCGCGCCGCGCACGAGCGCGACATGTGGTTCTGCGCGGAAGCAGCCGCCGAAGAGCTCTGCACGGCAGCCGAGTTCGAGCGCGCGCACGCCGTACTGGAACCGTTCACCGCGGCCGGGTGGCAGCCGGCTCGCTGGGCCATGGCCGACGTTCTGCTCGCGTGGGGGCGCACCGGTCAGGCCCTGGATCTGGTGGATCTGGATGGCACCGGTCGCGCGACGGAACGCGAGTGTGAGAAGTTCGCTGCTCTGTTGGGCAAGGCCGGGCGGGTGGATGAGGCGATCGAGGTCTTGGTGCGGCATCTCGGCGCGTACCGGATCCGCGCCTGCCTCATCGAGATCACCAAGGGGCAGGGCCGTGACGAGCGTGTGCTGGAGCTGCTCGCACCGCTTGCGGACGGCGCCCGCCGCGCTCAAGGCGGCGAGATCTTCGGCCATTTCGTGGGCTCGGAGCTGTACCAGTGTGCAGAGGTCCTCGAGCGCGCCGGCCGGGTCGATGACGCGATCGGCCTCCTTCACGACGCCACCGCCGAGCGGTACTGGAGCCACAACCTGCTGGCGGCCTACGCCGCGCTCCTCGTGCGTCATCAGCGGATCGACGCCCTGCGGGACTTCTGTTCCGGCGAGCACCCCGACGTCGGCGTTCCCTCCTTCGCCTGCGCCCTCGAACAAGCCGGACGAGATGAGGAAGCAGAAGGCGTGCTGCGCGAGTTCGTCGCGGCGCAGCAGTACCCGAACCACTACCGCTGGGCCCTGATCGATCTCCTGAATCGGCAAGGGCGCCTCGACGACGCCATCGAGGAGGCGCGCCCCACCTTCGAGGAGCACGACGGCTCCCTGCTGGAGTCAATTCTTCATCTGCTGCAGGAGGCCGGGCGAGCCGATGACGCGGTCGCCCTCCTGGATGAACGCTCCCCCGAGTACATCGAGGAGCAGTACGACTGGTTCCCCTCGCAGCGCATGTGGCTGCTGGGCGAAGCCGGCCGCTACGAGGAAGGCCTCGCCTACGCCGCAACCGTGCCGATCGACGAGTACGGGCTGCGAGGACAAAAGGCCTGGCTTCTGGCCGGTGCCGGCCGCCTCGACGAGGCCCTCGACCTGCTGCGCCCGCACACCCGCGACTTCTTCGATCTGGCCTACCTGTTGATCGAGAACGGCCGGGCCGGCGAAGCGATCACCGCCATGCCGCCGCTGGCTGAGTTGCGCGCCGTACGCCCGTACTGAGTCATCAGGGGCGCGGGCCGTGGATCAGCGCGCACGGTCTTGTCAGTGGTGCCTCATATGTTGATCGGCTGTGGAAATCACTGGCGATCTGAGCATCGAAGCGACGGACATGGTGACGGCCGAACTCATGCCGCTGGGACCGTGTCCGGGCGTCAGTACACCCTGGCCTGTCCGATGTCTGCGCTGCCAGCGGGAAACGACGACGCTGACCCTCCTGATGGTCAGGAAGGGCAAGGCCTGCCCGCACTGCCTACCGAAGCAACGATGGTTCAACCGGACTGCGGTCACGCATTTCGACGCCCTGGCGACGCGGCTGGGCCTGCTGTCACTGGAAGGTTTCGTCGATGCCACCACCCCACGAAGGGTTCGCTGTCGACGCGGTCATGAGCGGACGAAAACCCTGGCGGACATGCGCAGGGGCACTGGCTGTCAGGCCTGCAGCGCAGGCCAGCATCTTAAGATCGCCAAGGGTGAAGCCCTCGCGCGATTCGCGGGCAAGCACTTACAGCTCCTCGTTCGGTACACGAAGGCCAACGACCACCTGCCGTACCGGTGCACCGTCTGCGGACACGAAGGGAACCGCTCGCTGACGCAGATTCGCACGGAGGACAAGGGCTGCACCCGATGCGACGACAGGCTACTCAAGCAAGTAGAGGCAGCCGCCGCCGTACCGGAAATGCGTAGCTATTGCTGGGATCCGGATGAGCCCTACCCCGGCGCAACCGGGATCCCGTGGCGCTGCCGCTGCATGGAGTGCGGCCGTATCCGTCACCCCACGTTGTCCCGCGCTCGTTCGATCAAGGGCTGTGACTGCTCGCACCGCGACGTCTTCGGACTTCCGGCCGTCTCGCCCGAGGACGCGTTCAACCGCGCTATCGACCGAGGCTGGATTCCTCAGGAGCAGTACCAGAACTGTATGGCTCGGTGGAAATGCGCCTGCGCCACATGCGGGGCCATCGGATACCCCACGCTGAACAACATGGGCAAGGGCACCCGTAAACGTGACGGCTGCGCCGCGTGCGTCGTCAAGGAGGTCTCAAAGGAAGGGCTGGCCTCCGCAGCCCCTGAGGCGCGGCGGCTGATGCTCCGCGCGGGAGCCGAGCCGATCGACCCGTTCCCGGGGGTGAGCAACCCTTGGAATTGCCGCTGCCTGCGATGCGATCGGGTCATTACGCCCCGCCTGGCCAACGTTGCCCGCCAAGGGCCCTGTTGGTACTGCGCTCCCCGCGGCATCAACCCGGAGCAGCCCTCCGTGGTCTATCTGATCCATCACCGGGAGATGGCTGCTCTCAAGATCGGAGTGTCCAACGTGAAGAACTGGCCCCGCCGCAGACGTGATCACCGAAAAGAGGGCTGGCAGGTGATCAATGTCCGGCACGTGGGCACCGGCGTTGCGGCTGAGGCCATCGAGCAGGCGGCCCTATGCGAGGTGCGGGAGCGTGGCTACCCGATCTGGCTGCCCAAGAGGGCGATGCCGCAGGGCGGCCACACCGAGACGTTCTCCGACGACATCAGCATGTGGGAGGTGTGGCAGCTGGTGCGGGCGCAGGAAGCGCGCGCGCCTTGCGCGGCTGCGTAGTCGGCCAGCAGTTCCGCGAGGTCGTCGCTGTGCAGGCGGGTGTCAGCGTCTTCGTACGGGTCGTCGAGGCTGTCCACGACGCTGTTCGAGGCGTTGTCCAGCACGGCGGCGAACGCGGTGTGGAACCCTGCCTTCTTGAGGTATTCGACGACGTCCTCCTGGGGTGCGCCGCCGCGTTTGATTGCGTCGGCAAGGAGGTTCAGCGCGGCGGCCGCGGCCGGGGCGAGGTAGGCGAGTTCACTGTCGCCGGTGCGCTCGGCGGTGGTCTCGATCACGGTGACCGTTGCGGTCGTCGCGAGCTCGCGGCTTCTCGTGCTCTCCGGGCGGCTGCTCATGCGGATGTCGCCAATCGTTTCGGGAAGATCAGGTGCGGGGCGCGCCGACGGTGTACACGGCGTCGAAGCCCTCCCCCGTCAGGAGCTTGAGCGCGGCGGCCGTCTGCTCGTGCTGCCAGCAGACGGTCGTACGCCGCACGCGCCGGCTGGCGGGCCGACGCTCGTTGCGGATGAGGCAGTTGCCGAGATCGGTGAGGAACACGACTGCGGCCGCCGGCCGGCCGAACGTGCGGGCCTTGGTCAGCAGACCGGCCCGTACGGAGGCCTCCACGTTGGTGGAGTCGACCACGGTGATCAGCCCGCGTTCCATGCGCGTTGCCACCAGGATGTTCTGCAACTGCACGGCCGGGCGGGTCACCGCCTGCTCCCCCGGATCGTCGGCCAGACGCCCACGCAGCTCGTCCAGGTTCACCACCCAGCTGGCCGGGAACGGCATGGCGAACCGGGACTTGCCGCTGCCGGCCGGCCCGATCGTCACGACCAGCGTGCCCGGCGCGAACAGCTTGCGGGCCTCCTCCCTCTCGTGCTCATCGGCGTCACGGTGCGCGTCGCGCTCGTCGAGGTAGCGGGAGCGCCCGGCCTGGCACGCGGGCAAGGACTGACAGCCCCACCCGAACGTCACCCGGTCGGGATACTTCACCGAGACGCCGGCCGGATCGGAGAACCGCCACGTGAGGTGCGGCTTCAACGTGCGCGTGCTCATCAAGGACTCCGATCAGGCCGAGAGCAGAACGACCGAGAGCCGAACCCCCGCCGTCCGGGCAGGAGTTCGGGCGGGAACTACCACGAGTCGGGGGCGTACCTCTTGATCAGGATCAACAGCCAGTTCGGGGTGGCCGACGGGCAGGGACCGCCCCAGACGTGGATGCTGCGGGACTCCATGTCCGCCACGCCGTTCGGCGGAACGCGGTACCCGGACACGGTGGCGTCCCAGGAGTACTCGCTCGCGTCGGCCTCGCGCCGGTAGGTGATCGTCGCCGCGTACGGGGCGATCGTCAGGTCAAAGTGGTTGCTCAGGTGCGGCGTGCCCGCCAGGCGCAGGATCTCGACGTGCTGCTGCGCGACCGGCTCGACGGTCATCGTCTCGCAGGGCTGGACGGTCTTGGTCATCGTTTCTCTCTCCTGGGTCGCAGGGGCGTGCCGGGGAGGTGCGGGACGGCCGTAAGGCTGGACGGTCGGGTCAGGCCAGCAGCAGGTCGTCGTCGCCGAACGGCATGGTGCAGGTGTCGTCGGGGTGGGTGCCGACGTGGTCGGGGCCGCTCCACTCATTGAGGTTGTGCGTGCCACGCTTGTTGAGGCGGCGGGTGCAGGTGTAGCCGTTCCTGCTCATCAGCCCGCACTCGCCCGCGGGGGCGAGCGGGTTACGGAACGGCGCCTTCACCCTGGTCGGAACGACGCCGGCCTCTTCGAGGGCCTGCGTGTACTCGCCGACCGCCTCGCGGAACAGGTCACTGGCGCGCTCCTGCTCAACTGCGGTCAACGCGGCGGTTCCGGGACCGGAGCAGTCGATGTTGCGGGCATCACGGATCGTGCCGCACGACGACCAGCCGGACCCAACCTGCACGGTCGCCCCGCAGTCGGCGCACGTGCCCTCGAAATACAGGGCGTGCTCAAGAGTCGGGCGCGGCATCTGCTTCCACTTCAACGTGTGGCCGCGTTCAGCGATTTGGGTGTTCATGTGCTGCTTCGCGAGAGTCCACCAGCGCTGCGCCATGGCCTGCCTCCTTGGGGCCATTCGACTCACCCTGTGTATATACACAACCTATCGGAGCGTGTATATACACGTCAACCCTTCTGCTCGACTAAGTGCATATACACAACTAACTTTGGAGCATGGCAAAGCAAAGAACGGACGGACACACGCCGCTACGGCCGCTGCGCATCCCGGACGACGAATGGAAAGCCCTGGGTGCCTATGTGGGTGACCGCGAACGCACCCGCGTCGTGCGCGAGTTCATCCGCTGGTACCTACGCTGGCCGGATGCGAAGGCGCCAGAGCCGTCGCGCGCCAAAGAGGCCGTGTACGCCCCAGAGGAACCATCGGATGGCTGACCACACGCGCCCACGCGGACGCTCGTGCAGACACCGGGCCGACCACCTCGACTCGACGCTTACGAGCGACTTGTCCTCCATGCTGCGGGGCAGCTGCGCATGATGCCCCGGGCACTCACAGAGCCCGTACGGGTGATCTAGGACGTAGGGAAGAACCCCGCTGACCGGGGCTGGCGTCGTGCCGACCATGACCACACAGCGCGCGCACCTCGACCTGCCCGATCACGTCCGCATCACCATCGACGGCCCCGACACCGACACTGTGCTCGCCATGGCCCTCAGCTTCGGCACCCTGTACGACGCGACCGGGCCGAGCACGCCGCGGCCGATCCCTGGGGAGGACGGCCGGCGCACTTGGCTGTACGCCAAGCTCCCACCCTCCTGACTCGTTGCGCGCCCGCGCGACGGCCGGACTGTCAGTGGCCCGTGGCAGTGTGAACGGGTCCGGCGGTCCCGCGTCCCTGAAGCCGATGCTGCCGCCGGACCCCTACTCCCCCTGACACCGGCGTCACGGTCCCGCTACCGTGGGAGTCACGGCGAAACCGTGTCCGCCGGGAAGGAGTGACTGCAGTGAGCCAGGACTGGAGCATCGACACCATCGTCCACGCCCTGCCCTCCCCCGAGCTGCGGCAGAAGGCGCTGCGCGATATCCATCTCGCCCCGCTGGACCAGCTGGCGCGGGTCGTCGCGAAGTGGCAGACCATCGGGGAACGATGGAAGACGACCGAGCAGCCCCGCATCGACGCGGCCCGTGCGCACCTCGAGGAGCACAACACGCTGCCCGACGAGTACACGGAGACCGAGGAGTCGGCCCAGGGCTTCGATGCGTGGAAGCAGCAGATGGAGCAGCTTCGGCAGCAGCGCGGCGCCGCGTGAACTGGCACTTCGTCCGCTCTCCGCACACACTCGACGCGATCCTCGCGCTGCCCGTCGACGCGCAGCTTGCGCTCCTCGACCTGATCGACGCCTTGGAGGTCGACCCGTACGCGGTGTCCGAACCGTTCGGGATCGACGACAAGGTGACCCGTGAGGCGTCGTTCGGTGACTTCGGACTGCTGGTGATGTTCGTGAATCCGATCACTCAGAAGATCACGGCACTGTCGTTCACCTGGACCGGCTAAACCAGGGCATCCCCAGTGCAGTGCCCGCCTGCCAAACGGTGGGCTCATGCCCTCCTTCAACCGCTGGCCTCGCACTCCCACGGCCGTCGTTCATCGCCCCGACCAGGTCCGAATCGCCGAACTCGACCACAACTCCTCGGCGTCGTCCCGGGCCCGGCACCCGCGGGTCCTCGCTGTCGCGCTCGCCAGATTGGCCCCGTACCGCTCGGCGTACTCCGCATCAACTCCAAGCTCGCAAACCACAAGAGACAAGATCAGACGAAGAAGGGCACGCCCCCCCTCAGTGGGCGGGGGCCTCTCTCTATTTCGCACCCCCTCTGGTCTTCTGTGGGGGCTAACGCTCAGTCCTCGTCTAGGAGGCCCATAACTTCGGGAAGGCTCAAGATCGCCTCCCTGCGAACCGGATCGCCTTCCAGTTCCGAGATCTCGACAAACATTTCGGCTAGTTCCGCACGATCCGCCAACGAAAGATCCCTGAACATGGCGGTAGCCGGCTCGAGGATGTTATTGGCTACATGCGGATCGATGTCGTCGTCATCGGAAAGGTCGATGGATACGGACACTGCCGCAAATGCTCGCGCCAGGACGTGAACGATGTCCATTAGGGGACCACCCTTGCCTTCATGTTTGTGATGTTGAGATGTCCGAATATCTTACGCGCCCGTCGCGCCTCGGCCTCGGTGGGGACTTCCCAGACGCCGGTATAGCCATTCTGCTCCAGTGCCATGGACTGCCGCTGAGCTTGCCCGTAAGTCTTGTCGCTCGTCCTTATGGCTCGCTTGCGGTCGTACATCACACCGTTCGTGGAATCGAATCCATCGAACTTGACCGTCGCCAGCTTCTTTCCGTTCACCTTGTAGTACTGCAAGGCTGGCGCGAATCCCTGCCTGAAGCCCATGACGCCGCGTTCGTAGGCTGCTGCCTCAGGGCTCATGTATGCGTTCTCAGATACCCAATGGACATCGCCGTCACAGTTGTGAACGAGGACCGGAGTCTCGCCCGCCAGGACGTAGAACGTGTGCAAGTCATCGACGGTGAGGTTGTACGTGCGCTCTCGCTTTGTGAACGCACGATTAGCAGTCACGATGACGCTGTCGCCGTCATCGGTCAGCAGGGTCATCCCGGGCCGGAGCTTTCCGGCGTTGACCCACTTACCTTCCGAGGGGGACCAGAAGGGATGCTCGAACGTGGCCGTAAGTTCTTCGACCCCATCGTCCGTGGCGATAGACAGTTCGTTGAAGAACCGGTCTTCGTCCGTAACGATGATGCTGGTGACCTTACGGGGCCCTCGTTTGCCGGTCTTGGGATCGGTAGCGAGCACCACGTCACCGAGGTCCACGTCGTCGATCGCCTTGGCAGCACCACTGGCTAGGAGAACCATCGTTCCTGCCACAAAGCAATTGGCGCATCTGATTCCTGCGCTCGCTGCTCCGCCCTTGAGCGCCTT
The DNA here is from genome assembly GCF_016464295.1 of Streptomyces sp. N35. Lineage (NCBI taxonomy): Bacteria > Bacillati > Actinomycetota > Actinomycetes > Kitasatosporales > Streptomycetaceae > Streptomyces > Streptomyces sp. N35. The sequence continues at coordinate 86,460 of NZ_JAEIMH010000005.1, forward strand.
CTTGATCAGGCTTTTCAGCAATCCGACTCCGCCGGCCGCCGTGCTCGCGCCGTCCGTGGCGGCTTCTCCGGAGGAATAGGCCTGCGAATCGGTGTCGACGCCTGCCTTCTTCATGAGCTTGTCGTAGCCCTCAGTAAGGCCACTGCAGTCCTCGACATGGCATCCAGGACTGAGCTTCGTCAGCGATTCCAAGCCGCTCACAATTGAGCGCCCCATGCCTCCGATCAGGTCCCAGCCGTCGCCTTCAGGGCGTGGGTCGAATCCAGGATCTTTCACGCAGCCGGGCTTGACCGGGCCGTAGCTCCCGCCGGGTGTGCCGAATGCCCCTGCGCATGAGCCGCTGCCGCCGCTACCTGAACTGCCCCCGCCGCTTCCGTAGTTGCTGGTGCCGCCCGCGGACATCTGTGTGCTGCCGCCGCTACCGCCGCCAAACATCGATGTGACTCGTGCCATGACGAACCTGACGATGATTCGCATGACCATGCGAAGAATTGCGCGGAAGAACTTTCCGTCGGGATCGCTGAAGGCGACAGGGTTGTTGTTGCTGTAGCCGTATCCGTTGACTTGCTGGGGGTCCTTGAGGTCCCCGACAGGGTCGACGCTCATGAAGCGGCCGGTGGTGGGGTCGTATTCACGGGCGCCCAGGTTTGTCAGGCCGGTCGGGTCTTGGGTGCCGCCGACGAATCCCTTCTCGCCGCGCCAGCCGGTGGGCGCGGGTCCGCGATTCTCACCGAAGGGCTGCATGCTTCGGCGGGTCAGATTCTGCGTCGCGGCATCGATCTGCAGGCTGGCTGTGCCGTTGTGGTCGGTGCATATCCACGTCAGCGAGCTGGGTGTGCGCACCGCAACGGGCTTGCCGGCATGTGTGTAGTAGCGGGTCGCTTCGACCTTTCCGCTGGTTTTGTCGAGGCGGAGTTCGGTTTCGCCCAGATAGAGAGTGGTGCCGGTCTTGTCTCGACGGATGAGTCGGTTGCCGGCTGCGTCGTTGAGGAACGACGTGGTGCTGCTGTCGGCCTCGGTGACCTTGGCGAGGTCGCCTTCGACGTTCCAGTCCAGGTTTTGTGTGGTGCCGTTGAGGTTACGAGTCTCGGTGTTCCCCTGCGGGTCGTAGGTGTAGCTGTTGGTGGTCTTGGTGCCGCTGGCCATCTCGGTGACGGTGTTGGCGAGGGCATGCGGCCGGGGCTGCTCGGCAGTTTTGTAGTTGTAGGTGGTGGTGGCCGGTCCACCGGAGGCGAGGTGGTTGGTGGCCGTCTTCCGGTTCCCGGCACTGTCGTAGGTGAAGCTCTGCCAATACGGGGCGCGGCCGCCGACGTTGCTCGTCGTGGGTGCTGCTGAGCATTCCCCGGTCGCGGTCCAGGCCGTCTTCAGACGGCGATGGCCGTCGTAGGCGAAGCACTGCTTGTCACCGGGCGTGGTGGAACGGTCGTCCACCTCGAGGGGGTTGCCGGCCTTGTCGTAGCGGTAGTTGATGTCTGCGTCGGTTCCGACATGGGTTTCGGAGACGACTGTCTGCCGAGCAAGGCGCTTGGTGCCGTCCTCGTAGCTGTAGTTGATGTCGGTCCAGTTGGCGGAGGACGAGACACCAAGCGTGGTGCGGATCTGCTCGCTGGCGGGCAGGTAGTCGGTGTTCTGCACGATGCCCGTCAGGCCCTGAAGCGTGTCGGGTAGGCGCGTGGCCGTGTAGCCGTAGGTGAGAACCTCGGAGGCCAGACCCCCCATCGCGGGAATGGTGCGCTTTTCGAGAGTGCCGTCGAGGTTGTAGGCGTTGGTGATGGTGTACGTCCCGCTGCCGGCCAGTGCACCCTCCTTGGTGCTGACCGTGTACTGCTCCTTCAGCGGACGGTCGAGCTTGTCGTAAGCGGCGTTGGTGATGGCGTAGACGTCGCCGCTCTTGCCGCCGACGTAACGGATGGCGGAGGTGAGCTGCCCCTTGGCAATGGTGTCGTAGGACCAGCGGGCCAGGATCTTCGAGTCGTCGGGCGTGGGCACGCCGTTTACCAGAGGCACCTTGCCGTCCACGCGGGCGGAGGGCCGGCCGAGAACGTCGTAGGTGTGACCGATCGTCTTCTTGCGTGCGTCGGTGGCTGCGACGACTTGGTCGAGGTCGTTGTACTCGGACGAGCTTTCACCAGAGTCCGGGTCGGCCCCGTAGGTCTGACGGCCGAGGAAGTCGTAGCCGAATTTCCAGGTGTTGCCGTCGTCGTCCTTTACTGTCTTCAGCCGGTCGGCGTGGTCGTAGGCGTAGGTGAGCTTGGTGAAGTTGGAGCTGGACGTGCTGCCGTCGTATTCACGCTTCTCCACCAGGCGACCGCGGGCGTCGACTTCCTCGCGGACCGCGGACGCGCCCGTCGGCGGCTCCACGATGGTGGCGTTTCCGTCGTAGGTGGTGGTGGTGCGGGAGAATTCCTTCCCGCGGGCCAGCATCTTCTCGATGGTCGGTCGACCCGCGCCGTCGTAGGTCGTCTGCTTGCCGGCCGGGGCGGCCGTGGTGAGGGTGGCCAGCGCTCCGCTCGGTGTGGTGTCGTCGATGAACTCGGTGCTGGTTTCCGCCTCCATGCCGCGGGTGTCGTACTTGGTCTCGGAGATCACCCGTCCGCCGCCCGTTGCTGCAGGTGTCTGCATCTGTCGGGGTCTGAGCAAGGCGTCGTAGATGGCGTATTGAGTCAGATACGTGGTGCCGTCGTTGTTGAGGGACTTGGTCGCCACCCAGGACGCGGCACTCTTCTGAATCTTGTATTCGATCTTCTGGTTGGGGCTCTTCCCTGCGGCTCTGTCACGGTTGGCGTGCCAGATGTCGGTGAGCCGTCCCAGTGCGTCGTAGGCCAGTTCGGTGCGATTTCCGTTGGGGTCCGTGGTGGAGGTGTTGACCCCCCAGTCCGGCGCGTGCTCGGTGGTGACCTCGTGGCCGGCCGCGTTGGACTCCACCGTCTTGGTCAGCGGCCCGCCGCCCGCGGGCGTGTACTCGGCGTGCTTGACCTTGTCGCCGTGGGTGTTGAACGTATCGACTGGACGACCAAGGGCGTCGAAGGTGGCGGTGGCGACCGTCTGGTACTTGGCGACCCCCGTGGTGTCGTAGCCGGTGGCGCGCTCGGTGCGGGTGACATCACCCTTGGTGGGCGCGATCCCGTAAGCCTGGCCGTCGTACGAGGTACGCACGTCCGAGACAACGTCGGTGGTGTCCGGGTCGCCGGTGCGGTTGGGTGTGGCGGAGCAGGCGGCGGAAACCTTTTCCACTCGCTTCGGGTAGTTGAGCATCCACGTGGCGGTGTTAGCCGCGTACTCGGTGCGCACGCAGTCCTTTTGGCCGCCTGCGTCCGTCTCGACCGTGAGGGGCAAGCCGCTGGTCTGGTCGTAGGTGGTGTTGGTGGTGATGGTCATGTCGCTGCCGCTGTTGAGGCGGGTGCGCTTGACCTCGGTGCCGGTGCGGACCAGATGTCCCTTGACGGTGCCGTAGGAGTGGGTGTCGCTCGAGGTCTCCTTCGACCACGGGGTGAAAACGGTGGCGGTGACTTCGTTGCCGGAGGTGCCGTTGTAGGTGATCTGTTCGCGGACCTGGCCGGCGTACTGCTCGGAGTCGGTCTTCGCCACACCGTTGGAGTCCGTGACGGTCTCTGTGCGGGTGGTGCCGTCGGACTGCTTGTCGCCGTCCATGCCGCGGTAATACAGCGCGGTGGTCTTGGAGCGGGTGCCGGCGGCTTCGCCGACGTTGGTGGTGACCTTCTGGTAGCCGCGCCAGATGTTCCAGGTGCGGTACTTGTTCTGCGAGATCGGCGATTCGTCGTCGTAGGCCCAGGCGCCGCCGCCGGAGTAGGTGTAGTCGGTCTGCTTCAGCGGTGCGCCACCGGTCGGGTCGGACTCGGAGACCTGGGTGACGACGTACTTGTGGAAGAAGTCCGTGCGCGGCTGCGGATCGTCGCCCGGAGTGACGCTGGTGGGCGGAATCCACTTCACCGGATAGCAGCGCTTGGTGTTGGAGTCGAGCGCGGTGGGGACGTTGGTACCGGCGATGCACTCCGGGTCGGAGTAGTTCACCGTGAGCACCGACCCGGTCTCGCTCGTGACCCGGCGCACACGCCACTTGATGTAGGGCACGACGCTGTCGCCGGTCTTGTCGACCCGGTTGTGCAGCTGGATGCCGTCGAACGTCACGGCGGGCAGGGTGATCGCGGTGCCGGACTTGCCGGTCTGCTGAACCGACTTGAGCCACAAACTGGGCGCCGAGCCATCCCCCGGGTCAAGGAAGTCGTGCTCCAGGTGCCAGTTGTTGACATCCCGGTAGTCCGTATCGGCGCCGGTGCCGGTGCCCTTGTAGACCTGGGTGGTGACGTCGGTCAGGCGCTTGCGGCTGAAGAACGACGGCGTGTTCTGGTCCGTGCACGGCTTGTCGGCCGCGCAGATCTGGTCGTACGGCACGTCGGGCCAGGCGGCCTTGTTGGCGGAGGTGAGGCTGCTGCAGGTCTCCCCGCCGGAGACGGGAAGGCAGCGCTCGGCCACGGAGAACTTCACCCGGGCCGCGGCGGGCTGGGTGGTGGAGAAGATGGTGTCGGTGCGCTGGCCGTAGTCGATGCGCTTGAGCCAGCCGCCCCGGGTGTAGGCGGAGCCGTTCCCGGTGGTGGCGTTCTTGGCGTAGTAGTTGGTCTCTTTGCTGTACCAGTACGTGCTGACGTTGCCGTGCGGGTCGACGATGTAGTCGAGGTTCCAGCGCCAGGCCTGGCTGAGTGAGCGGTCGGCGAAGCTTGAGCCCTTTTCATATCCGGGCTCGCCCGCGTCGTCGCCGTAGACCGGAACCGTCCACGTTGAACCGGTTTCCGGGTTGCCCGACTGCCAGCCTTCGAGGCGGTTCTTGCCGAACACGTACTGGGTGCCATCGATGCCGGTGATGATCCAGTGCTCGCCGTTGTCGTCGCCGTTGGTGGCGCCGGTCTTCAGCTCAACCTTCTCGCCGTCGTCGCTCTGCAGGTGCCAGCCCTTGCTGTCCTTGATCAACGCACTGGATTTGCCGTTGAGTACGACGGAGGCGTTGTCCTCCTTCCAGCACTGATCACCCTTGGTGTCATGGCCGTCGTCGGCGCACGCGCCGTAGGAGCGCTCGATGTACGAGGACGGGAGGTCGAAGCCTTCGCCGACCCAGCTGGTCTGGCTGCCGGTGGCGGAGGTGCGGCCGTCCACGCTCTGCGCGGAGTAGCCGAGCGATACGGTCGGGGATGCGCCGGCCGGGGCGGGCACGGTGCCCATCGGGTAGGACCAGGTGAAGTCACCGTTGGAGCTGCCGCCGCTCCAGGTCGCCGACGGCGCCAGCGGGGTGGCTCCGTAGGTGCCCTGGTCGGAGGCCGCGGCGGCGGACAGGGCCACCACCCTGGTGGTGGCGGACTCGCTGGCGGCCTTGGGGGTGGCGACCTGAGCGGTGAGGGTCTGTTCCTTGGTGTCGTTGACCGTGGGCAGTGCCTCGGTCTTGCGGCAGGACGCCTTGGACGGGGTGGTCAGGGCACAGGCCGGCAGTTCTACGGCCCGCAGCCGCGAAGCCCAGCCACCGCCATAGGCGTTGGCGAATCCGCTGTAGTCCACGCTCAGCGACATCCCCGACGCATCGGTGTCACCGTCGGCCCGCTCTACGGCCAGCACCAGACCTTCCAAGGCGAGCTTCTTGGAGTGCCTCTGGTCGAGCACCGTGACCTTGGCGCTCTGCGGCGCTGCGGGGACCATGGCGTTCTTGCCGGTCTTCGACTTGGTCTTCGAAGTGCTCTTGGTGGGCGCGGCGAGCTCGATCGGAAGGCTCTTGGCCTCGACCGCCTCCCCGTTCTTGGCCGGCAGATCGAGCGTCACCGAGGAGGCCTTGGGCCACGTCGGCTTGGTCGCCGCCACCTGCCGGGTCTTGGCCGCCGCCTCGTCGGCCGGGTCCTTGTACTTCTTGATCTTTTCCTTGAACGGCACCGCGGTGCCGTAGTCGGGCTTGGCGAGCTTGCCGTGGTCCCGGGTGGAATCCGCTTGCGGAGCGGCGCCCAACAGGGTGGCGATCACGGCGCCGGCGACCGGCAGGCTGACCAGGGTCAGCCTGCGGCGTCCGGCCCGTTGCCAGGACCACGCAGGCAGCTGAAATCTGCGTTGTTGCACGGGGTGTTGTCCTCAGGTTGATATGGCGGGGCGGCGGGGCCGCTCCGCACCGGGCCGCGGCCCCCCACCACTGGGGGGGGGGGAGAGGGATGGGGGGG
>NZ_JAEIMH010000005.1:92678-114797 GCF_016464295.1 Streptomyces sp. N35
GGTGCGCCGGTCCGGCTCAGCACGGACCGGCGCACCGCAACATGTGGGGTGCGAGAAGAGATATGAGGAGTTGGGGTCAGCCGATGTCGACCGGCGGCTCATCCACCAGGGACAGCTGAGTGATCTCCGCCTCGGACAGAACGCCGGCGTACACGCGCATATCGTCCAGCTGCCCCGGCAGGGCGTTGCCCCACTCGCCGTTGTCGTGCCGGCGCGCCCCACCGATCATGACGGGGCCGGTGTTCTGGAAGACGTCATTGACGAAGACGCCCTCTTCATCGCCCTGGCGTTCACCGGTGAGGTAGAGCTTGGCGGACTGATTGGCCGAGTCGAAGACACCGACGACGTGGATCCAGCCGCCGGGCGGGTTCACCTCGTCAGAGACGGTGGTTGCGGCAGGGCCGTTGATCACGTCGGTGGCGTAGACACCGAAGTTCCAGTCGCCGACGGACTGTCCGGCCTCCTGCCGGTACCACAGGCGGAAGCTGTTGCGCTCAGCGCCCGGGTGGGAGAACACGGTCGGCGAGTGCGCACTGGTGGTGTCCTCGAGCTTGGACTGGGACTCGAGGTTGACCCAGCCCGCCACCGTGAAGCTGCCCGAGTCGTCCATCTTGACCGGCGCCGTGGCGCGGCCCAGGGTGTCGGCGTTCAGGTTCAGGACGTTGCCGTGCGCGTAGTCGTCGGTGGTGGCGAAGGAAGCGCCGGTCTGCAGCGCCAGGGTGTTGCCGCGGCCACTGCTGTCCACTCCGGTGGTGCCGGAGGTTTCGTCCAGCTTCCAGTGGGCGAGCAGTTCGGCCTGCGGATAACCGGTGTCGGGGTTCTCCAGGTTGGTCAGCCCATACAACTCATCCGGGAAGACGACCCGGTTGTAGGCCTGCACCTGATCGATGTCGCCGCTGAAGTAGCTGGACGGACCGGCAGAGCCCTTGAAACGTCCGACCTCGAACGGTCCGGTTCCGGCCCAGGGGGTCGTGAAGGCGGTCGTGCCCTCCAGCTTTCCGTTGACGTACAGCCGCAGTTGCTGCTGCTGACGGTCGTACACACCGAGCAGATGGGTCCAGGCACCGACGACGCCGGGCTTGGCGGAGATCGCGCGGGAGATGACCGGTTCGGCGACGACCGCGTCCTGGGCGTACCGGTTGAAGATCCAGCGGTCGTAGGCGTCGGAGTAGTAGAGCTGGAAGGCCCCGATCTTCGTGCCGTTCTGGTTCGCCACGGTGCTGGTCTTGGCGCGGGATCCCAGGTTGACCCAGGCCGAGACCGAGAAGCTGCCGGTGGTATCGACCACCGGTCCGGTGGTGGCGGCGTAACTGCTGGTGCCGTTGGCCCGCAACCCCTTGCCGAGACGCGCCTTGTCAGTCCAGTTGGCACCGGAGGCGGTCAGCGGGTGGGTGGAGCCTTGGGCGTTGGCGACGGTGGTGCCGGTGCCTTCGTCGAACTTCCATACGCCGACCGGAGATGCGGCCTTGGCGACGTTGAAGAGGTAGTCGCGGGTCTCACCCGGGTTGCCGGCCGCGTCAAAGGTCTGTACGCGCAGTGTGTTGGTGAGCCGCTTGTCCGGCGTGACAGTCGCGGTGTGGCTCGCGGTGTTGGCCGTGTAGACCTTGTCCTCGAGCTTCACGCCGTTCAAGTGAATCAGGTACCGGCGTACATCGGTGGCACCGGCGGTGATGGTGAACTTGCCGGTCATGCCGACGCTGCCGGTCTCCGGCGAGCCCGCACAGGTGGTGCCGGCACACTCGGGGTACTGATTGTTGACCGAGGTGATGGTCGGCTTCGGCGGGCCCTTGGAGTCGACCTTGAAGTAGCAGTACGAGGACCACGGGCCGTACAGGTAGCTGGTGGTGCCAGCCCACGTGTACTTGTACTCGCTCCGCGCCCGGAAGTGATACGTCTCTTCGGCCAGCGTCGCGGTCGGCGCGGTGCCAGCAGTGCCGCTGCCCGTCCAGGTGGTTGGCTTCAGTGACGTCGGCGTGGTGCTGCTGCCCTTGTACAACTCGAAGTTGGGACGCAGGCTGGCCGAGGAGCCGTCCGCCGAGGTGGGCGTCGCACTCAGCCGTGGCGTGGTGTCACGGATCATCGCCGGGCTGGTCGAAGCCGAGCAGGACACGTTCGGATCCGACATCTTCACCGACGACGGCTTCGCCGTCGGCGGCGACACATAGGTGATGGACAGCTTCGGCTTTCGCTCAGCAGTGATGTACTCGTCCTTGGCGGACATGGACTGCTTCCACGCAATCGCGTCCGTCTCGCTCGCCCGCAGCCCCAAGGTCGTCGTCGTCGACTTGGCCTTCGCGGTGTAGGCGACAGCCGCCGTGGCATCGAACTCGACGAGACCATCCGGGCAGCTCGAAGAGTGGCCCTTGGCCGCCGAGACCGTGTCCACCTTGGACGACCAGGACAGCTTCGAGGACCACTTGGTCGAGGAGGAGATGCTGCCGGTCCGCCACAGCTCGACGTTGCGCTTCTCGCAGTTGGCCGACCAGATCTCGAACGCCGAGAACTCCGCGCCCAAGATCTTCTTCCCTGCCACTGCGCGGGTGTCGAACTGGAACAGCGAGCGGACCTTCTTGTTGTCCACGTAGGCGTCGTAGCCCACGCCCAGGCCGTGGCTGGTGTTCCAGAACGTGGTGTCGCTCTCGTTGGACCACAGGGCGGTCCAGCCGGCGAGCTTGCCTGCGACCGTGGGCGGGTCAATCACAATCGGGTACGTGGTCTTCGGATCGGCGATGAACCCCTGATCCGGCACGACCGTCAACTCGTCCTGGTTGGCCGCCATGTCTGCGACGGCGGTGCGGGCCTCCTCAGGCGGGGTCACCGCATCTACCGGATCAGATGCAGCCCGCTCGGCAAACGCGGCGGCCGTCTGCGCCGGACCGGAGTCCCACATCAGGGGCGCGCTGTTGATGAACGCCGGGTGCCCGCCCGCATCCACGAGCGACACCACGCCGTCCTGATTGCGGACCGTCAGCCCGTCGGCCTTGACCGGGTAGCTGATGGACTTGAGACCGGCCGCCGCCTCCGGGGTGTGCACGACCAGGTTCTGCGTGAACCCATCCGGGAGGACCTGGACCACCAAGTCGACGTCGGGACGCACCGATTTGTACACGGCGTGCGAGCCATCGATCTCCGGCACGGGCAGCGACCACGGGGAAAACACCTCGTAGGTGTGACCGCCACGCTCGAAGCGCACCATCGGCGCCTTGTCGCCGCCGCCGGACAGCGTCATGTCCAGCGCCGCCTTTGGCGCGAGGGAACCGTCCGCCTTCTTCACCAGCGAGGTGTCAACCGGCACCCAGGCATCATCTCGGTTGATCCGCTCGATCACGGCCGAAGTCGTCGCAGTGAACGTGCCATCAGGGTTCGCGAAGACCTGCCCGGTCTCGGTGGTCAGTGGCTTCACCTCGACGCGCTGCCCCGTCTCGGTGGCCTTCTCGGAGGCCTGCTGCTCCGCCGTGGCAGGCGGGAGACCGTCGTCCTCCCAGAACGCCTTGCCTCTCGCCGCTTCATCGGCCGGCACCGAGGACGTCGCCTCAGATTGCTCGGCATCGTTGGCTGACGCCGCCCCCGCCGGCGCCAGCACGCCTCCAAGGAGCGCTGCTGCGGCAGCCACTCCCACTACCCCGGATATCGGTCGCCATCGGCGCCGACTCCCCCCACCATTCATGCTGAAGACCTTCACTACCTGGGAAAACTTGTGTTCGGTGAGCGAACATTAAAGATCACGTGAGAGTGCTGTCCACATCCGCAAATCCGGCAAGACGTCACTTCTCGTGATCATTGGCGGCGCGGAGGGAGAAGATCGTTACGGACGGTCAACCTGAGCCCGGCAGAACAAACGCAGCGTGTGCAGGGGTTTTTGACGGATCATCCAGATAGGGGCTCCGCCAACAGGGCTATCGCGCGCATACGGCCGACCTACTGACGCCCCCCAGTACCATCAGCGCAGGCAGGGGCGCCCGGGTGAGTACGGAAGGACCCGCGCCGGCCGGTAGCCATGGAAGCTTGAGTCCGCGGGGACTTTCCGCGAGGCGCGGCTGAGTTCGGCTACTCAGCGGCGGTAGGCCCCCGCCGGAGTTCAAGGTCGCTTCTGGCCTGTTCCAGGGTGGGAATGCTGCCCGGCGCCCAGCCAGCAGTTCCTCGAAGCGGCGCGCCACCAGGGCAGTGAGCGGGCGTCCACGATCGCTCTCGTGGAACCGGATGGTCGCGTGGCTCAGTCGGTACGCCGCGCCAACTCCCCTTCGGGAAAGCCCTGGCCCGTCGCCGGGTACGTACCGCCGTCGCGTTCCGAAGCCGACCAGGAGGCGCAGAGCCGTCATCGCGCATTCCTGAAGCGGGCGCCGTACCTGCTGCCGGAGGAGAACACTCCGGCTGGTGCAACCGGTCTGAGGCCTGACCAGGCGTCGCTGATCGGTACTCCCTCCGCCCCCACCTACGCCCCGCGGGGCGAAGGGGAGCACGTACGCCGCAGGGACCCCGCGGCGCCGTGAATTTGCCACGTTTTCTTGTGACTTGTCGCATTCTCCCGGGGGCCCTCCGCTCGCGCGGCGACCAGATGCTCGGGAGCGTGCACCTGCGGGGCGAGCCGCCGGTGCGGTGGGTCAGGATGTGCGTACGGCCTGCGAGTAGGTGTCGATGATGCGGTCGCCCGTGAGTTTGTGGTGGGCGAGTTGAGCAGCGACCGCCTGCTCGTCCTTCCAACCACCCAGGTCGCTGGCGAGCGCGACCGCGTACGCGACGACGGCCTGCTTCAGAAGGTCGAACTTGACCGGCGTCACCACACGCATGCCCGCCTGGGGAGTGGCCTGCGCGTGGGCGACGTGGCTGGGATGGACCATGACGGGGAGGGCTTTGACCTCGGGGTTGTGCTGGTTGAGCCAGCGGACGCTGCCGCCGAGTTGGTCCATGTCCTTCTTGGCGATGGTGTCCGTGACGCAACCGGTCTTCAGCTCGATCACGGCCTGCCGTCCGGTCGCCAGCGCCCAGAGATTGTCCGGCCCGGTGCCGTACTGCTTCTCGGGCCGGCCGCTTGCGAATCCGAGGTGACGGCCCAGACGTTCCCACGCGCGCTCGGCATCGTCGGTGCGATCCTCATCGCCCCACACCACGTCCTCGAGCAGGGCTTTGACACCGAGCACCAGGTGGGTGCCCTCGTTGTACTCGCCGGCTAGGAACTCGGCGGCGGCGCGCGCCTGTACCGCGGCCGCCTTGATCTGCGCCGGCGTGGCACCGCGCTCGGGCTTGAGGACGAACTCGTTCTCGTCCAGTGCCCCGTTGAGTACCTTTTGCGCGGCGGCCGGGTCGGTCAGGTGCAGGTAGGCGGCCTTCTGCTCGTGCAGCCAGCCGCGCAGCGCCAGGCCGTCGAGGTCGTTGATCGTCCGCTGGAGGCGATCGGCGGCGTCGATGGTGCGTCCGGTTGCCGCCAGGTCGAACGCTTCGCGCAGGGCGACGGCCTCCGGGCGTACGGTCCCCCGCGCGGCGTATCGGACTTCGGCCAGCGCCCGCCGGCTGCGCTCGGTCCACTGCGGCATACGTCCCAGGCACGCCCGTAGCGCCTGCCGTACGGCCTCCAGCCCCACGCCCTGGATCTGCCGGGCGATGTCGCTGCTGAGCTTGAGCTGCGCCTGGGTAGCCGGCGAGAACAGGCTCAGGTACCGCGGCTCGTGGATGGCAACTCCGAGGCTGGCGCCGAGCAGGAGCACGGCGCAGTAGTCCTCGCTGTCGCGTACACCTCGGCCCATACCCTGCTCAATCCGCTGCACTTCCCTGGCCATACGCACGGTGCTGTCGGCGAGCGCGACCGCCTCGCGCCGCTCAACCGCGTCCAAGGGCCGCGGAATCCCGTCGAGGATCAGCAGACGGCACGCATCGCCGGGCAGATCGACACCGTCGTACTTGTTGACCAGCACGACCAGGCCGACATGGCCGGCCTGCAGCTCTTTGACGCCGATGGCCAAGTCACCGACTCGGTAGGTGCGGTCGGCGTAGGGTTCCCATGCCTTCGCGGCCTTCTCGCTGGGCACCAGGGCGACGACATTGACTGGCTTGTCCTCGGCGTCGCCGTCGCCGTCCCGGTCGCCGTCCGCGAACTGGCGGGCCAACTTCCGTACCGCCTCGGAGTCGAGGCGCGGGTTGAGCGCGACCGGCGCCAGGATCATGCGGTCGCCCAGGTCGGCGGCGCTGCCCGGGGTGACCGGCCGGGCGATCAGGGCGGGATCGGCATCAAGGTCGGTCACCAGCGCGCTGTCGTCGGCAAGTGTCGCGGTGAGGTAGACCCGCCGGCGTGCCCGTACGAACGAGGGGATGCGGTTGATCGGCGGGCAGGACGGCCGGATCTCCACCGCCTTTGCTGTGGCAGTCGCGGTGCACAGGTGCAGCACTTCGGCGATCAGCGGCCAGGCAAACTTGAAGGCGTCATCCGCCCGATGAGGGTGGAGGATCTCCATGACCCGGGCGCGCTTGTCCGCCCACGCCCAGAACGGAATGGGCGCCAGCGCAGTGGGGTCCTTGTCCTGGAGTTCCGCCCACGCGTTCGCGGACTGGTGCTGCACATCCTCGGCGAACAGGCCCAGGAGCTTCTCGTATGCCGGGTGATCAGACGGCACCCGAAGCCGGAACTGGTCCTCCGTCCTCGCCAGCGCCGCATGGGCGTCGTCCACGACCACGATCCCCAGATCGATCGGCTCACGCCCGTCACCGAGTACACCGAACACCGACTTGCCGTTGATCAGCCGGTAGTAGTTCGTCACGAGCACGGCCTGCGAGGCGAGGAACGCCGGGTCCTGCGGGTCCTCCGTGGTGGCCACGCTGAGCTTCGCAGCCTCCTGGCGGACCTGCCGCACCAGGTACTTGTCCGGCGCCAGATACACGGCCTTGCCGATGCCCTCGTTCAACGTGCTCTGCGCGATCAGCAGGCCGACAGCGGTCTTCCCGCCCCCCGTGTTCTGCTTGATCACAACATCGTGGTCGTCGCGTCGCCGGTCGAACCACTCGTCGAGCACTTCGCCCTGCTCATGGCGCAGATACGGCCATGGACGGTTCGCCAGCCCCGCATAGATGTCACGCGGCCGCAGGAGCCGCTCGCTGTCGCCCGCACCGATCCGATCCCAATCCAGCGCCATTCCAGCACCCCTCCCCTACGCATGCGGCAGCTCACGGCTCCCCCAGGTGCCAGCATTCTCCACCGGCTCACGGGCCCAGGCGACCGAAATGTGCGCTGCGCACCCGTAGTTGAGGTGGGCGCGCGGCTTGAGGGTGTGCACCGGACGGTGTCGCCACCGTGCCGGGATGAGGAGCTGTCGGCCGGATCTCCCTCTGCCCCTATCAGGTGTCGGCCGTGCCGACGGGCCGTACATCCGCGACCTGTTGGAGCGCAGGGAGTGAGCGCGGGCTGATCGTGGTCTTCTCGGGGCGCTTCGGCCTCTGCGACCATCGGGCGATGGGTGACACCTGGGATGACTCGGAGCTGCGTACGCTGGTGGGCGCTCTCGTCGAAGGGCTGGGCGTCCTGGCGCACCGCGAGTTGACCCCGGCCTTCGAGCACCTGGGCATGCCGCCGGTCGCCCAGGATGCTCACAGCAAGCGCGAGCGGATTGCGTTGAGCTTCAGCCAGGTACCCGATGCTCGGCTGCCGCTGGTCGCGCAACGCGTCCTGCAGCAAGAATTCTTCTCGGTGCGCGCGTCGATGCGCTTTCAGGTCGAGGACCTGCTGTGGCAGCGGGAGGCGCCGATCCAGATCGTGAAGAAGGTCCGCCGCGACGTGGCGCGCGCCCTCGACCTGGCGGACCTCACCCGGCACCACACTCCCTTCCTGCGGCTCCTCGGCCGGCTCTGGCTTTGCGAGGAGCGGGGGCCATCCTTCGAGGACCTGCTGAACGGGAGGCGGGCGGTGTCGCTGGTCGATCGCATTGAGCGGCACGTCTTTCGCAACCCCGGGGACTGGTCAGCCGAGGAACTCTTCGAGCACCTTGGCGTATTCGACGCCGGGGATGCGCGTATCGCTCGCTTCTTGGAGGGTCTGGTGTCCGCGGACGTCCTCCTCGACGAGCGCCTCCAGAAATCCACCGTCGCCACGATCAACAGTCATCTCCGTGCGGCGGGAGCGGAGTTGCGTCAGGTCGGCGACGAGGACGGCTATCCGCGGTACGCCGTGGTGTCGACGCGTTTGCACTGCAACCGGCGGCCGAAGAACCTCATTTTCGCCACGCTTGCCAAGCCGGACATCCGCTTCCGCTCCTCGGTGGACAACGACATCGAGATCGTCGGAGGGGATCCGAACGATGTCCTGGTCTATGACCGGGAGGTCCCCATCGAGGGGCTGCGCTGGTGCGATCTGCAGGACTGGTGGCGGTCCACCCGCAACTTCAGCAGCGAGATCGACGCACGGAAAGACCTCTATCAGCGACTCCTCAGGAGTCTGCCGGAGAACTCGCCGGGCCAGCAGAACCTCTTCACCGCCTACCACCAGGTCCTCGCCCCCTCCATCGAGTTTCCGGCTCTCCTGCCTGAAGTGTGGCTTCACTGGGACCACAAGACCGTTCGCGAACGAGGCCCTCAAGCGTTGCTGAATTCCCGCATGGACTTCCTCCTGCTGCTGCCGGACGGGCAGCGGGTCGTCCTCGAGGTGGACGGCTCGCAGCACTTCACGCGGGACCGCGGCCGCACCCCGGACACCGCCAAGTACGGGCGGATGGTGGCGGCTGACCGCAATCTAAAGCTCAGAGGGTACGAGGTGTTCCGATTTGGCCACGACGAGCTGGCGACTCTCCATGCCGCCCGAGAGCTGATGGGCCAGTTCGTGCCGGACCTGTTCCGTCGGTTCAGGGTGCCGACCAGTTGACGCGGTAACGCGAGACGCCGGGCACGATCAAGCCGTCCTTGGCCTGCGCTTGCTCGCACGGCCCCGCGTGCGCGATCAACTGCCTAATCGGGTAGGGCTGTTGTCGGCTGAGGGGGAGCATGTGACTGTCAGGGGAACGATCGCCATCACCGCATCGGCAGCGAGAGTAGGCCCGATCATCCAGGCGAGGGTGTACGTGACCACGTCCGGGAGGTACTTCTCCACGGTTGGCGGAACTAGGCGCACCAAATGGTGGTCACTGATGAGGGTCGGGTCGAGGCGGATACTCCATGAGCCAGCGCCGGACTGCCTCCGCCTCCTCCGCGCGTCCGAGCCGCCCAAGCACATCCGCCTGCAAGCCCAGCGTGGCGTGGAGGGGAGGCCCGAGGGTCGGTATCTCGGCCAAGTGGGCGCGGTATAGCGACACTGCCTCCTCGGTGGCGTCAAGCGCCTCCTGCTGCCGTCCTGTCTCCGACAGCCGATGGGCGAGGTTGGACAGCGAACGGGCGAGGCTTTCGTAAGCGGCCGGATTGCCGCTCGCTAGCCGCCGGTAATTTTCCACAGCTTGCGCGCTGGCGGTGAGCGCCTCCTCCCGCCGCCCTATCCCCGACAGCCCGTTGCCGAGGTTGGTGAGCGAGTCGGCGAGGTCGGCTGCAAAGGTGGCCGCGTTGCCATCCGCGAGCCGGCGGTAGATCTCCACCGCCTGCTGATCCGCGGTGACTGCGTCCGCCTGCCGCCCCATCTCCGACAGATGGACGCCGAGGTTGTGCAGCGAGCGTGCGAAGTACGGTTCGTGGGCGGCCGCGTTATCGTCCGCGAGCCGGCGGAAGATCTTCACCTCCTCCTCGGCGGCGGCAAGCGCCTCCGCCGGCAGTCCCGACCGCAAGCGGTGGTGGCCGAGGTTGGACAGGGAGCGTGCGAGGTCGGGTTCGTAGGCAGCCGCGTTATCGTCCGCGAGCCGGCGGAAGATCTTCACCTCCTCCTCGGCGGCGGCAAGCGCCTCCGCCGGCAGTCCCGACCGCAAGCGGTGGTGGCCGAGGTTGGACAGGGAGCGTGCGAAGTCGGGTCCGTAGGCGGCCACGTTGCTATCCGCGAGCCGGCGGAAGATCTTCACCGCCTCCTCGGCGGCGGCGAGCGCCTCCTCCCGCCGCCCCACTTCCGACAGGTAGCCGGCGAGGTTAGACAGCGAGCGCGCGAGGTGGGGTTCGTAGGCGGCCGCGTTACCATCCGCGAGCCGACGCCGGATTTCCAGCGCCTCCTGCTCGGTGGCGAGCGCTTCCGCCGTCTGCCCGTCTGCCCACAGCCACTTGCCGAGGTTGGACAGCGCGATGGCCAGGTCGGGCTCATAGGCGGCCGCAACGGCCGCACTAACAGTCGCGAGCCGACGCCGGATCATCACCGCCTGCCACCCAGTAGCGAGCGCCTCTGCCCGACGGCCTACCTCATACAGGTCAACGCTTAGGTCGGTCAGCGATGCGGCGAGGCCGGGTGCGTAGATCACCGCGCCGTCCGCGACCCGCCGCCGGTAGATCTTCACAGCCTGCCCGATGGCGGTGACCGCCTCCGCATGCCGCCCCACCTCCGACAGGAAGACGCCCAGGCTGTGCAGCGATTGGGCGAGGTCGAGTTCGTAGGCGAGCGCGTTGCCGTCCGCGAGCCGGCGGTAGATCTCCACCGCCTCCACGGTGGCGGTGAGCGCCTCCGCCCGCAGCCCCGACTCCGACAGGTGGTGGCCAAGGTTAAACAGCGAGCGTGCAAGTTCGGGTTCGTGGGCGGCCCCCTTGGCAGCCACTAGTCGCTGATCAGCACGCACGAGTTCGGTGTTAAGCCTCACGGCGAGGGAGCCAGTGATCCGGGATGGGTGGGGGAGCGAGTCGGTCGCCGTCTGGAGCGCCTGATGGTCAAGGGAAGCGGCATCCAGGGCGGCGTCGAGTGTGGCGAGAAGTTGTTCGCTGCGGGTGGTCCGGCCGGCGTTGTAGTGGGCCATGGCGGCGCGCGCCAGAACGGTCACAGTCTGGGCCTGCTGGGTGGGGGTGCCCGCAGCCAGTAGATCCGGCAACTTGATGGCCCCGTCCTTGAGGACGTGGGAGGCGTGGTATTCGGCGATACGGTCGGGCTGCAGGGTTCCCCAGTAGCTGTCGGGGTCGCCCGGGTAGAGAGAGGCAAGCCAGGCTGCGGCGGTTGTTGCCTGGTGGCTGGGCAGGGCGGGCAGGGTTGAGGTGACCTTCACAGCGTCGTTGGCGGTGGCCGCCCCGCAAAGTGCGGCGAGTGCGACGGCGGCGGCCAGGGTGGGGACGGGCAGTCCGAGTTTGTAGGTGGCGGTCTGGGCGCTGTCTTCCCAGAAGCGTTCCTCGTGTTGGAGGAGGATCTCCTCGGGCGGGGTGTTTGGGGCCGCATCGACGGGTCGAGGGCCCTGCTGGAGGAGGGAGACCAGGGCGGTCAGCTGCAGGGTGAGGACGTTGTCGTAGCGGGCGTGGCTGAGATCTGCGGGAGGGTGGAGCGTACCGGCGAGGCGATTCCAGTCGTGCGCGGGCAGAGTGGAGATTTGAGGCAGGAGACGGGCGAGGTCGCGGACGGCGCGGTTGAAGGAGCTGCGACGGTCGTGGGGCGACTTGCTGGTGGGAATGAGCGGGGGAAGCGGGACGACTGGGGCGGCTGTGAGCAGGTCCCGTACGGCGGGGATCGTGTGGGCGGCTTCGGTGCGCCATCCGCCGTCGGAGCGGGCGATCAGCAGCAGCCGGACGCGGTGGCGGGAGCGACGCACGTGGGTGATCAGGTTCCGGAGTAGCTGGGGGCGGGTCTCGGCGTAGTCGACGACCAGGAGCAGCGGCAAATTGGTGTTGAGTGCGGTGAAGTCGGGTGGGGTGCCGGCGAGGGCTGGGGTGTCGGCGAGGTCGGAGCGCAGGTGTCCGGTGACCCAGCCCGCCCAGCCGAGGAAGTCACACAGCCTGCGGGCCAGGCGGGTCTTGCCCTGTCCGCCGGGCCCGGTCATGACCCGTATGGCGACGTCGGGCCCGCTCGGGGTCGACCTGGCTTCGCACCACCGTTGCAGGTCGGCGAGCTCGGTCTCGCGGCCGTGGAAGGCGACGGCCTCCACATCCGCGCTCAAAAGCCGGGCAGGGGAGCCGAAGACGCGGTCGACCGTGGCAGGAGTGAGCAGGGCGGCCGGTTCGATGGGCTCCAGCACCGGCTCCCAGCCGCCCTCGGCTATCGCCACGTCCTCGGATCTCTCATCGATTCCGGTATGCCTGGTGATGAGATCGCGGAATTCGGGGTCGGCGAGGAGCCAAGCGGCGGTGGTGGCGGTCAGGCGCGTTCCGCCGTCAGGGAGGCGGTCGCGGCGGATCACACCGCATAACAGGTCGCCGCCGAAGCCGTCCTCGGCAAGGACTGCGGCTCCCGACATGCCCGCCCACCGGCTCTTGGTGTCGGTGGCAGGGGTGGGGGTGGTGCTGGTGATCTCGTAGCGGCCGGCCAGGGATCCGGTGCCAGGGACGATGCGGGCGTCGGCGAGTTGTTCGTCCAGACGCCGGCCATCGGCGGGGTCTCTTTGCAGGCGGGGGAAGCCGGTTGCGATGACCGGGTGAGCGCGGGGACCGATGAGCAGCCCGTAGCGCTGCGGGGGCCGGGTGATGAGGTCGGTGAGGGACGGCGGCACGTGCCAGCCCTGGCCGTCCGCGACCTCCAGCAGAGCGGCGTCCACGACCACGTCCTCGCGCTTCCAGACCACGCTCGCGCCGAACTGCTGCTCACTGGTGTCCGGCAGGCACACCTGCACCGCAGCCTCGGTAGGGGTGCCCTTGGCGCTCGTGTCCATGCCGTTCAGTACGTGCGCGGCCGTCAGCACCAGCCGCGGGGCGATCAGATACCCCGATCCGAAACTCTCCTTCTCCGTGCCCGGCCTGCGTACCCAGATCTGTACCCGGCGATCGAACTCCACCAGCGCTACCCCGTTCGCCGCCCCAACCGCACTGTGACGGCCCGGGCTACTCCTCGTCGCTGACGTCGATGTCGCCACCGCCGGGCAGATGCGGCTTCAGCGTCACATTCACCGTGTGCGTCGCCTTCCTGCCACCGTCCTTCCTGCCCCCCAGGCTGATCACACTCCATCGCAGACCGCCGTCGATACTCTTACTGCTGGTCAACTCCACGCCGAGCTCCAGCGTGATCTCACCGAGCGCGAACAGCACCCCCCGGTCGCCGCCCTCTGCGGGCCTCGAGATTCGCTCCTGCGCCTCAGCGACCTGCTGCCGCAGCAGGGTGATCGCATCCGCCAAGTCCAACCCTTCGAGATCAGCCTCGCTCCCGTCCAATGCCAACTCCCTTGCTGCGGTGAGACCTTGGTTGCCTGAGTACGGCAGGAGGCTAGCCGCCTCCCCGCCCTAGCGGAACATGCGCGGCAGTCGCCCGCACGGTGAAGTACACGCGCCTGGAACTGAGGCTCACGTGCCTGTTCGGCGCAGAACGATCCCCGCGTCGCCCAAGGCGAGCACGCCCTCGTCGTCACTCCGTGGCTGGAACGTCGCCCCCGGGATCCGGGCCTCGGAGGATGTCACCAGGTCCACGGCCGCTTGCGGCGAGGCGTCCCGGTAGAGCAACTGCCCGTACCCGCCGCCCGGCGGCGCGGGCTTCCACACCGGGTTGAGCTCCCAGTACAACCAGATAGCCCTCACCAGGAGAGAGCTGCGCAGGGCTGTGCAGGGTGCGCTGGCCCAGTGCTGCTGATGGGTTTCCTCTTCGGGCGTGACCTCGGCCAGCTCCCCCAGGGGCTGTTGAGCGTCTTCGTGGTGCCACCGCGTCTCACGGCGCAGGTCACTTCCCATGCCCCGCCGCGTGCTGCAGCCGTGGGAGTCGACGAGATCCAGACGGGCACCCGTGGGCAGATGGCAAAACCGCAGGCGCTGCTTGCCGTATTCGATCAACCTCAGCCCGGGGATTCCGGAGACCCGTGAGCCGGGGTGCAGAAGCGGCATCAGCCGTGAGGCCACCCGGCAAGCGGTGTTGGTGTGGAGATCCACGCGATCGGCGTGCGGGATGATGCAGTTCAGGTAGCTGCAGACGCTGGCCATCGCCGTCTTCGTCGGATGCTCCCAGACGTGCCGGCCGCGGCTCCTGCTCATCAGGCAGGTGAACAACGCTGCCTGGAACCGCTGTTGGCCAGGGCTGGCGGTGTCGAGGGTGGGCAGCCCGTTCGACGTGCGCGGGATCGCGCTGTATGGAATGTCCAGCAGGTCACTGATCGCGTGGAGACGCGCGGAATCCCGACGATGCGGCATGAGGCTCTCCCTATCGCGGCATGCGCGCAGGCCCGGGCCAGCGCAGCTGTGCTGCCGCTGATGAAGGAGGAATCCGAAGAGGACTTCAACGGGACCGGGCATCACACCCTTCGAGCAACCTGCGTCTTCACCCGGGTGAATCGCACGCCCCTGGGCTGTCCCAGCCCGTGCCAAGCAGCGTACGCACCCGGGCGATGCGACCGCCTGCGACACACCGGCCGACGCGTACGAGGGTGGAGGTCACGGCGCCTGGACGTGACGGACCACAGGAATCCCGCAGTCGCGTGCCGAGTCAGCGAACAGGAAGTCTTCGTCCTCGGCGGCGGCGAGCACCAGGCACTGGTCGTAGCCGTCGCTCGGCTCTCCAGGAGAGCGGCCGAACGACGTGACGGTGAGCGGCTCGGTGTTCTTGACCGCGGCCGCGGTCCAGTCGTCGACCATCTGGTCCGCTGGAGTCCGGTTGCCGTGATGGAAGGCCAGAGTGTGCTCGGGTCCGAAGACCTGTGTCGTGTCATGCCACACGTCGAGCAGCGCGTGGGCCAGCAGACCCTGATCATGAAAGTCGGGCGAGGTCACCACGGCGACTGACACCCAGCGAAGGCGTGTCCTGCCAAGCCACTTGATGGTTGTTTCCGGGACCAGAGCCCGGACCCTGGTGATGACGTCGGGGCCACGCTGACTCAGCAGAGCCCGGCTCTGCGCCGAGTCGGCTTCGGCTTCCAGGTATCTGCCCCATCCGGACAGGCTCTGTGGGCGTGTCTCCTCAGCAAGATCAGGCCCGACGAGCGTTGCCCAGTGCTCGATCACTTCGGCGGGTACGGCCAGAGCCCGGACACGGATCCCGGGGATATGCGGCACTCCCGGATACTGCATCAGATTCAGGCGGCGTGTCATCTGAGGGGCCAGAAGGCGCATCTGGGTCGCCCAGGCATGACTGGAGCACAGCACGTACACGTGCCCTTCCGTATCGACACCGAAGGGCCGCACATGCTTGCTCAGATCAGTGCCCATGGCCCCGGACCACCAGGGCTCATGGTCAACGACCCATTCCGGCTCCTGCAGAGTCACTGCGGTACTCCTCTCCCGACGCAGCGTGCGCGCCGGTTCATCGATCCACTCCCACGGAGACCTGTGCGGAGCTGCATGCCTGTCGCCGGTGCACGGAGGGCCCGACGGTGGAGCGCATCGCTGCTCTGGCCAGCGCAGCACCCTGCGCGTAGGTATCCGCCTGCCGCGGGCTGTCCCTGTCGGCGCGGAATGATCCGCTGCCTGCTTCCTGATCTGAGGCACCTGCCCCCTCGCACGCCTGCGCCTCGTCACCGACATGACCGTCGGGGTCCAGGCTGCAGCCCTCGCAGAGATCGAGACCGAACCCTGTGCCATCCGGCATCACAACCCGGCAACTTCGGCACCAGCCACCCTGGCCTCCCCCAGGCTCAACGCGGCCGACACGCGCCAGATCGAGCGTCTGGTCGATGAAGTCCTTGTGTTCGCCGCCGCAGACGAGCAAGGTCTCCTCGCGGCCCTTCCACTTGAGGAAGTACCGCAGGAAGGAGCGATCGTCCGACGCACGTCCCTTCATCTCGGCGACGTCCACTGGGAGTTGGGGACACACGCTGAGAGGCGGATACTCGCCATTGTCCTGAGGTGGCGCCAGCCGACTGCGCATCTGGTGGACGGATTCAGCGAAAGCGGCATTCGGCGGGGCAGCTTGGGCCGCGGCCTCCTCGTGGTCGGGGCCGCACTGCTCGGCGTGCTCCCTCTTGGCCTTGTCCATGCGCAGCAGCGCCGCCGCGATCAGACGATGCGGATGCCGCGGCCGCCGCCGGGCAAGGCCCAGCTCGTAGCCGAGACGCTCCAGCCAGCCGTAGACCTGCGCCTCATCCCAGTCCTGCGCCACCAGATCCAGCAGCACCCACGACAGCTGCGCGTACGAAGCCCCCTGCATCCAGTTCACCCGCGGCCGCAGAGATACCGCCATCCGCCGCGCCAGCTCCACCCGCCCCGGCTTGATCTTGTACCCGGTGATCGTCAGCCGGCGCTTCCTCCTCCGGGACTGCCCATTCGTCTTCCGAGCCTGCGAGGTAGAGCTTTCCTCACCATCCACTACCTGTACCTGACCCACTCCCCTAACCATGTTGAGGGAAGGGGTCTCAAGCCCGGATGAACTCCGGTTATCCACAGGCGAGTTATCCACAGGAACAGGGCGTTCACGCAGGTCGATCACGATCCGCGCCGCGTACCCCGAGCCGACGATCCGGTGCCCCATCGCCTCGTCGTACACCGCCGGGATCACCGCCCCGTACACGGTTGCGGTCGCCGCGTACCCGCCGAGGCCGAGCGCCCGCCGCACGTTCGCCTTCGACCCGTGCTGCACCCACACCAGAGCCCCGAGCTCCCGCAGGTATGCGACGTGCCGGCTCACCGTCGCCCGCGACATGCCCAGCCGGGACTGCATGCCCTCCAGCTGATACCGGACATGCCCCGTACTGAAGTCCATCCGAGCCGCGAGATCCCGCGCGACTGCCAAAGTCGCCGCCCCCGCCCTCGGATGCAGGCCCGCATCGATCAACCACGTCACCGACTGGAGCCACTTCCGCGGCCCCGACCGCCGCGACCGCGTGCACTCGAGCTCCTGGTCCTCGCGGGCCACCCGCTCCCACGCCAACACCTCCGGGCCCGTGCCGAGGGGTACGGGAGCACGTACGGCATCGAGCTCCCCTCCGTCAGAGGAAGCAGCGACGTCAGTCGGGCTCACCCGGACGGCGCCACGCGGGGCAGCGAGAACCGGAGCCGGACTCATCGCACAGCCCAAGCCGACCGCGAAGCGTGATCACCCGGCTGTGACCAGTCACAACTACGGTTCCGGCAACGGAAATGTGACACGGGAAACGGCGCAAAATGCCCCATCAGGGCATGGGAACGCTGGAAAAACGGCGCACGGTAGTGCAACATGAACCTCGATCACGTCGCGCCCTCTGGGCATGACAAAGCCCCATGGGGCGGTTCTCAGGTGAATTGATCGAAACGCTCGAAGCCGGCGGCAACCGGGTCGGGCATCTCCTCCAGAGGCGGGCAAGCCTCCGGAGACGCAGGGGACGCAAGCCGGGGTGCTGGTAACACCTCGGGCGTCCGGGCGGCTAGAAGACCCGCGTTACGCGGGCGCCGCCCTCAGGTTCACGTCATCCGACCCCCGTAAAGGGGCGAGGCGTGCCCGCGCTCGAACCAGCGCGGAAGCATGGCAAAGGCACCCAACCGGAGCGACGCAGACGCGATCGCTACAACAGCGGGTGCCTTGTTGTGTGTCGGCGCGAGAGTAGGGGTACCCTCAGCCATGTCGAGACCTCCATCAAGGTCGTCGGCCGTTGCCCCCCGGAGAGCCACCTCGCGGGGGGTCAAAGCTGTATGGACTTGGTTCCGGATCACCCTACCCCTGTGGATAGCCGCAGCCGCACCGCACACCCAACGTGTCGCCGTTGCCCCAGGGCCGCCTGACCCCCCATCAGGAACACGCAACCTCCAAGTCCCCGCGTCAACAACCCGCACCGGCACGGCATCATTACGACCATGAACGCGCCCGAAGTCCCCTTGCACAGCTACGCATCGCCAACCCGGCGACGTAACTACGTGACCGCGATGCACCAGCTCGCCGCCACACGCACCACGGACACCCCGGCACGCGTCTACTTCAGCGCCCCACCCAGCTTCCGCGAACGCCCCAACTGGGACCGCCGCCTCACCGAAATCCGGGACGCACTCCCCCACGGCGTGGAACTCCTCCACTACGAGACAGCCCTCGCCGCGGCCCTGTCGTACGACACCGCCTGGCAAGAACTCGCACCAACCCTTGACGGCCTCATCGTCACCGGCACACGAGCCAAACCCGGCAAAACCCGCATCATCCAGCTCGGCCCTACCGGTAGAGCAGAGCTCATCACTATGGTCGCCGCAGGCAAGCCGGTGCTCCTGCACACCATCGAACACGGACTCATCCCCGTGGTGGACTGCCGGCCCAAACGACACGGAGTCGAACCGCACACCCGCCTGCGGCTGACGATCCCGAAAGACTGGCAACCGCTCGAACCAACCCTCCAGGCCGCACTCGACGCCCTGCAGCAGCCCTCCGCACCCCGAGCGCGCGCCGAGGTCGAGATCATGGCAGGCCGCCCCTGACCCGGCGGTCACCTTTGGGCGCCCGAACTGCACGAGCAGCGCTGCGGCGCTGTTGGTTCGAGGGAGAACAGACGGCTGACGAATAGTCCTCGGCCTGGCCGGAGTTCGAGGATGCCTTCGTCCTGCAGAAGGACGGCCGCTTGGCTGATGGTGCGGCTGCTCGCGCCAACCGCTGTTCCGAGGGATCGCAGCGAAGGGATCAGTTGGCCGGAGGTCCAGTGTCCACGCAAGATCTCGTGGCGAATCAGGTCAGCGATCTTCCTGACCTTCTCAGGCCTGCTCACGGTCGGCCATGTGCCCGGATCGAATGGTGCCTCGTCGTAGTTGTACGTCTCGTTGTAGCGCGGTCGCTCTGCCTTGATGGCGGTCTTTTCGGCCGCCAGAGCCAGTGGACGGGACACGTACCACTCGAGGCTGCGCCTGGCGACGTCGACGCACCAGCTGTGGCGACGTGGTCCCCAACGATGCGCGTTCCACCGATAGTCAGGGTCATTTGTGACGCCGATGTACAGCAGCCGATCAGAAGCATCGAAGTACCGGTAGAGCGCGATTGGATCGTCCGCTAGGCAGGCGCCCGCGGCTTGGCCCGTCGCGATCACGAGGTCCTCGGTCATCGTGCCCCTCACATGCGCAGGCGGATGCGATCTCGTGAACTGTAAGAGTTCTCTTGAGAGGTGCGCAACCGTGCCGTGAAGTGGCCGATCAGAGTGGAGGCGGGAAAGGTTCCGCCGAGCTCGGCGACCTAGAACTCGTACTCCAGCTCGTAGAGATGGCCCGCCTTGATCATGACCTCTGCCTGAATGGGGCGATCCTGAACGCTGTAAGTCACTCGAAACTGCCGGAGAACGGGCAGTTTCGTGGGCATTTGCAGGGCTACCTGCTGCTGCGGCGTGGGCCACCGAGCTGCAACTCTGTCGACGCATCGCAGAGGCGGGAAGCCGGCATCGGCGAGGACTCGACCCGCGCCACCCTTGATCCTCCGATGTTGGGTGATCGGTGTTCCCTGGGCCAAGTCCAGCGGAAAGTACACCTCGACTAGTTCGCAAGGTTCGTCGTTGAGGTGAAGCAGTTGGCGCCGCAGGATTGCCGTCTCGTCTGGAGCAAGGTCAAAGGTCTGACGGACTTGGTGCGGCGGGATGACCTCCTCGACATCAAGTAGCTCAGAACGTCCCGATAGCCCCTTTCGGTCCGCCGCGGTGATCCACTGGTACTTGCCGCCGTTCGTCGGGGGGTGTTTGTACTCCGCGGGGGTCATCGTCCGCTGCCGGTGCTCGCGGGCGAAAACTCCCGCGCCGCGACGTGTGTACACGAGACCTTCGCGTTCCAGGATCTCCATGGCGTTCTTGATGGTCTGCGCCGCAGCGCCGAACTGCTCGTTGAGGCGGCGACTGGACGGCAGCGGCTTCCCGGGAGGGAAGTCGCCATTGAGGATTCCGTCGCGTAGGTATGCGGCGATCTGGTCCTGTACGGGCCAGATGGGCTTCTCCTCAGGCTCTGGCGCCATGTCAGTCGACCTTCATCGAGTAGTGGAGTCGGCCAACGCGGCCAGGGCTCACCATCACCGAGACCTCATATGGCGCGCCGTGGTTGGTGGTGATCGTGCGGGTGAGGACGAGCACCCACTCGCCGGCATCGGCAAGCTGTAGCTCCTTGCCCTCGCTAGCTGTTGGGGGTCTGGTCTGGATGCTTTCTTCGATTGATCCAGGCGCGTAGCCGAGGTCAGCGAGGAGCGAAACGGCGCCGCCGCGGATCTTTCCTGTACCTGCCAGGGCTGTGTCTCGCGCGATTGCCGCTGGCCAGAACGAGCGGGCCACTTCTATGGGCCGCTCGTCGAGAACGATGAGGCGTTCACGCCGGACAACTGGAGAGCCGGGTGGGATCTGAAGTGCTTCAGCGATCGCGACAGGAGCTGACACTTCTTCGGCAGACAAGATCCGCTGGGTCCCTGACCGGCCGCGTTGTGCAGCTTCACTTCCCCAAGCGTCGCCTGCTGAAGGCGTGAGGTAGGGCGTCGACGAGCCGACCCAGCGATCGTCTGTCACTCCGGCTCCTTACCGCGAGACGTCTCTTGAGGCATGCATCAGTTTTCCAACCTTAGTCCCACGTCAGGTGGGTTGGTTGGGCAGGCGGCACGGGTTTGTGTAAATGAGAACCTTGAAACCTCTCAAGATACCTGTCACAGTTGCGCTCGTACTCGACCAGTGGATCGGAGAGTGTGATGCTTCCTGCGGCTCGAGAGCTGCTGACTGTTCGAGAGACCGCCTACCTATTGCGGATCTCGAAGCAGACGGTCTACCGATGGGCCGCCAATGGTGACCTGCCATCAATCCAGTACGGACAGCCCCGCGTAGAAGGGGCGCGTCGGCGCGGTGGAGCGATCCGCATCCCTAAGGCCGCAGTCATGGCCCTCCTCGCTGCCGAGGAGGTGGCTTGATCATGGCCACGGCTATCCGTGCTGGCGAGCGCACCATCCTTCGCGAGTTCCCTGCAGGCGGGCCGCGCGGTTCGTGGCCTGCGGAGGAGTTCGCGCACGCCCGTCGTCTCGAGGGTGAGCCGGCCGAGGTGGTGATGGACCTGGCGTCCGACTCGTTCGTCGTTTTCGTTCGCGACGAAGGCCGCTGAGGGTCGGCCGGCGCTTTCTATCGCGGCCGCGGTGCGGCCTCGGTGGTGGGACGCCGGATGTGTCCCTAGGTAAGACCGCTTTACCGCAGGTTGTCGCCGTCCCCGTTGGGGGTGGCTGGGGTTGATAGCTCGTTCAAATCCCCCGGGTTCTCGGCTTCCTGTGTGGTGCAGCGCTGATGTGCTGTCCGTCCTGCAGGACGCAGGTGGGGTACTCCCCCGTCTTGTCCTGCGGGGCGGAGAGGGCACCACGATGCAGCCCTTGCTCCGGATCGAAGGGATTCGACTGTGGCGTTATCTGCTGAGGTTCCTGTGGCGCGGAAGCGTCGTCGAAAGACCCGTACCCCGAACGTCAACTCGGGGGTGCCGATCGATGCTTCGGGCCTGGGGCCGAACGAGATCGACCTCTTTCCTGGCAAGGAGCACATGAAGTGCCCCTTCTGTGAGACCTGGTCCCCGATCACCGGCATGCAGGGCAGGCCGAAGCTGGTACCGCACGACACCCGCCGCCACGGTACGGCGAAGGCGCGCAGGTGCAGGCCGGGCAGTAACCGCCTGGTGCTGCTCGAGGCGCGGGTGGGTGTGTGGCAGCAGACGTTGACCGAGGGTGCCTCGGAGGCGTCTTCGCGTCGGGCGACTGCGGTGCGGAAGAAGCCGACCGTGGCGTCAGTGCCGGCGGTTGCGCAGATGAGGCCGAGCCCGATGACCGCAGAGCGGGCTCGGGGTATGTTCCGCGAGCACCAGCTGCGTTGCGCTCATTGTCAGGGACGCGGTCAAGGTGCTGGTGAGGGGCGGGTGTTCTGCCGTGATGGGCAGCGTCTGGCCGCCACGTTTCTGCGGCTGTTGCGGGTCGAGGCTCAGCAGCGTGAGCTCCGGGAATTCTTCGCTCGCGAACGCCGTCGCTTCGACGCGATGTACAGGGCGCATGGGCGCCGCGCTCGTCAGTGGGCGACGTGTGCTCGCGCGGCGAGGGACGCGGATATCCAGAGGGTGCGTGACGAGCTGATGGCCACGCTGTGGCAGCTCAGCGGTCAGCTCGACCGTGTGGAGCGCGCGGTACTCGATCAGCGGATCACTGTCCTCACGGAGAGGCTGCAGCGTCTGTAGGTTCCGCCACACGCTCGCATGCACGAACGAACAAGGGGCCGGGCGCCCCCCCCCGTGGGGGGGGGGGCGGGGCCGGGGGGGGCGTCCGGGCGGGGGGAGCAACAG